>NZ_JAUBQR010000027.1:0-43240 GCF_036701385.1 Microcoleus sp. Pol12B4
GGATATTTGCCAATTTGCATCGGCCGATAAAGGTTTAGTTGCAGTGAAACTCCGTCAGGGTTGGCAAATCCAATAGCACGATCGATCCTAACCTTTCTGAGGGGAATTCCTCGGAACGCATCTGTGAGGATAAACGGTTGAGGGCGTAGCTGCGCGCGTAAAGCTTGAGGAACCGCTGCTAAATAGTTTTCCCCTAAAACTGCTTGCATTTGGGTAGCTACCGCTGCATTGGCTGCTGGGAACTGCATCAGGGGTAGCAGGCCCAGGATGAGGGCGAACAGGTTACAAATTGACAAAATAATGTAGACTTTGCCTTGATGCCGTCTGAGCAGGTTCAGCAGAAGGGCGATCGTATTGATACCGACCAACCAAGGACTGATTTCTGGTGCTCCCACCGCCAAAGGGTACAGGAACATCGTGGGTGCTGGTACGATGACCCAGAGACTGAGAAATAGGGCGATCGCACTCAGAAACCAAGAAATAAATGGCCAGACTAAGAACGTTGCCAATAAAGGTAACTTTTTGCGGTTCTTCTTGTGGATCATCGGATTTTCGCAGCCTAATTTTTAATAAGTTTAAACTAATATCATTGTCCTAAAATAGGCTAGAATGATAGCGAGAATTTAACCAATATTGCCTCAAAGTAGATTACCAAAAAGCATTAATTTAAAACCTAAGCCGTTTAAATTCATTTAATCGCCTTGCGGCACAAACAGGATAAATCTTTCGGAAACGAGTTCTTACATCACTATGGCATAAATTTTGAGAATTGGAAGTACATTTTAGATTCAAGCATTAGCTATAGCCATTCTAAATCATTTATGAATTTTTTACTCCCTCCCCTTGGCAAGGGGAGGGTTGGGGTGGGGCAAAAATTTACGACTCCTGCAAGGATTGCTACATGACTGATGGCTATCGGGTTTGAACCTTTTCTTGAATTGCATTTTTTTGAAACTGGTAAGCTAAGGCACATCTAAATTTTATAGTCAAGTGTGATGAAATTATTGTGCGTATCTTGCCCCCCCTAAAAAACAAGTTAGATGCCCGACAGCTTATCAACAGCGCTAATTCAGTTGAATTAGGTGGAGCAACTTATAATCTGCGTCAAGAGCTTTTTTAGCGGGTAAAATGAATAGTATACATTGCCTAAACTACACCGCTATAACTTTTATTTTTTAACCGCACGAGGTGCAACGAGATTCCAATTTACCTGAGAAACACCGTACAAAATAAAATTATTCAACATTCCGTAAGCATCCCCGCAATTATAGCTTTTAGCCTCAACACATTTGCGATCGGCATTCTGATTGACAGCCACAAAAATATCAACTCCATCCGGCAACACACCCGCATACATCTTCAAATTAGCAAAATCATCAAGGATGCGACCGTTATCATCCACCGGCGGCAATTTCCACTCTTTCGGATTATTATTGCCCCCTAACTGGATTGCCCAAGCATGAGTACCGTCTAGCGCTCCGTTGTGGGCAGTATATCGATTCCAAACCTTATTTCGCTTTTCTCCGATGCGCGGGTTATTCTCATAACCGCCCACCCAATATTCTGACATGAATTTGAGAAAAATTTCAGCTTCCGCAGCAAGCGAACCAGTACCGGGACTCAAATCAGTGTTTCTGCTGCTAAACGGAACTTGGCTTAAATTCCAAGACCAATTTATTCTCCCCGGCTTCGGATTTAGCCAAGTCGAAAAATCGCAGAAACTACCCTTCCAGATGCAGTGCGGTCGCTTCAAATCCCATCCTTGACCATAGTAAGTTTTCCCGTTCCAATGGCGTTTTTTCGGCTCGCGATCGCCAATATTTTCTACTTCTTGGCTCATGAAAATTCCCCGGTCAGCCGCAGTAGGAATTCCTAACTCGGTTTTGAAGAAAACCTCCAAAGCCGAACCTTGATGAGTTGCTGGTTTACCCATTTTAGCAGCATAGCTGCCGGAAGCCACCAACTGCTGCAAAATAATCGTAGGAAATGCGGGACTGGTATTAGAATAGTGATATTGACCGAGAGGATACTGAAGGCATCGCCCTGCCAAAACCTGCATAGTTTCTGTTAAAGTAGGACTCGGCAAAAAATAGCCTGCGCTAGGAGAAATGCCGAGTTGATTTTTTGCTGAACTGACAGATTTGCTGCCCCATTCGTTGAGAAGTAGCTGTTCTTGTGCTTGGAAATCGGCTGCTGTTTTCAGATTGCGAAGCACTGACAAATTTGCAGTTATATCTTGACCGTATCGGGGCGCGCTCCGCTGAAGTCCAGATCTGTGCGACAAAAAATGTCCGAGGGTAACGTTTTGCCACTGTTTGTCGGCTAATTCCGAGTTAAGATTGGCGCAATTACTGTCTTTAACTGCAACGGGAAATTTTACTTTCCCCGAAAATACGGCGTGCAAGTTTTCAGGGATAATCGCTACTGGATATTGCTTGTTCAGACCGGGAATTAGCGGCGGATAATGCTGGGGGTCGAACAATTTCATCCCTTCAATTTTGTCGTCACTCAGTTCTAAACCGGCTCGATCGCGCGCTGCCTTTTTCAGCGCCCAGCGCACCATTGCAAAGGTAACAGGCTTGCTGATACTGCCCATACGCATGGGGGTATCTGCGGCGACTGGGGGAGCCAGAGGAGCCTGCATATCGTCGCCGCAAGCCGGATTCCAGTTATTAGTAGGTCTGCCTTTCATGCGGCCGAGACCCCACACACCGACGGGTTTACCTTTAACAGAAACACCGAGTACGGCCGCACCGACGCAGCGGTGGCGCATGAATTCTGTCAACGATTACAAAATCGGCTGGAGTTGCGCGTCACCGCTACCGCTAACGGGGATATTTTCTTGCGCTAAAGCTGTGTTGTTGTTGGCCTCTGAAAGCTTTCCCAAGCCTGCTATGAGGATAGCTGAAATCAAGGTCAAAGTTGTGCAGACAAGTTTGTTGAATTTTCGGCAATGATTCGCAATTTTCATGATAAAAAGCTCCCGATTGAAAAAAGTAGGGCGGTGCTCTGCTGCCCGCCCTTTGACAGCGATAATTAAGGCTATTGAGGGATAGGAGGCGCGGATAAGAATACTTGATTTGGGTTGACATTAGTTAAGTTTGTGCTTTGTACAACGCCAATCAAGTTATCCTTGTAGAAGATACCAGTATCTTGAACATTGTTGCCGTTCCAATCGCCGGTTTTGAGGGAATATCCGTCCGCTAAATTACCTTTAATTTGGATTTTATCTTGACCTAAACTAAAATCCGTAATTGTCGCATGGCCAGTTCCGAGGTAGTAAACGTTATTAACGTTGCCGAGTACAAAGGTGTCTGTTCCCGCCCCGCCGGCGAGAGAATCGGATTCGCTACCTGCGCCGATACCCTTACCAGCGCCCGAAAAATTAGCACCGTCAAGGTAATCGCTGCCGTCGCCGCCGATGAGATAATCTTTGCCGCTTCCTCCGAATAGATAATCGTTGTGCAACCCTCCCGATAGGGTATCTTTACCGCTGCCTCCGTATAGGAAATCTTCGCCAGCTTCGCCGTATAATTTATCGTTGCCGGCGTCGCCATTTAAGTTGTCGCTGCCGAAGCCGCCGTAGAGGAGGTCATCTCCGCCGCGGCCGAACAATTTATCGTTGCCTTGATAGCCGTAGATTGTATCATTTGCAATCTGAATTTGACCTTGATCGTCGATCTTCCAATCGTCTCCAACTAAGGATTTGTGGAATTGACCGTTGCCGTTGACAGTGTTGTTGTCGTCGAATTGAGTACCGTTGATAACTGATGACATTTTTGTTGCTCCTTTTTGTTGTGGACTTGGTGCAATAGCAATTGCGACCCAAGCAATTTGTTCTATGTAAACCAGTTTCTTCTCAAATCGAGTTAGCGACAATGGGAATAAAATCAGGTAATTTAAAAGCCTAAAAAAGGGTGTTTGGCAACGATATATCCGAAAAAATCAGGTACTCAAAATATTAAAGTTGGAAAAAGTCAGGTTGGCGATCGTAATTTTTAGGTCAGGACTTACGCACTCTGACCAAAGAAACCTGGTTTTTTACCGAATCTGCGGGTCACAACCTGCGTATTTTGGTAAAAAAACCTGGTTTCTGAACCCCCAAGCGCAACTACAAACAAATTTTAATATCCTAGTTGTGTAAGTCCTGATACGTTATTGAGAGTAGCTAAAATTTGACCGGTTGCTGTCAAGCGGATTAAGGTGTCGCTGTTGGCTTGAGTAATTGACAGTTGAGAGGAAGTCAAACCTCTACTAAGGGCGATCGCATCTTTTCCGGGTTCAAAATCTAGAATGGTATCCGTCCCTGAATCTGCCCAAAGCAGAAGACGATCGTTTCCACTTCCTCCAATTAAAAAATCATCTCCCAAATCGCCACTTAAAAAGTCGTCTCCCGCTCCCCCAAATATGGTATCATTGTCTTTTCCTCCCCAAATCGTATCATTTGCTTTACAGCCATCAAGTAGGTCGTTATTTTCATCACCCTGCAAGTAATCGTTGCCACCGCCACCACAGGCAGTATCGTCACCTACATTTCCCAACAGATTATCGTTGCCTTCACTGCCTAAAATTAAATCTCTATCCTTACCTCCCCATAAGAAATCGTTTCCTTTGCCCCCATCTAAAAAATCCGAGTCTTCGTTGCCGTGAATGAAGTCGCTATCTTCTCCGCCATTGAGTGAATCTTCTCCTCGATTTCCAAATAATCTATCTCTTCCTTCATTACCAAGAATAATGTCTTGATTGTTGCCACCAAAAAGCAAGTCGTCTTCGGTTCCACCAGAGATAAAGTCGTTGCCTTCGTTACCGTTTAAAAAGTCATTTCCTTCGCCGCCAAACAGGTTATCGTTACCTTCTTTTGCCTGGAAATAATCCTCGCTGCTGCTGTCGTCGAATGTCTCATTGCTAGCAGTACCTGTGAGGGGTAGATCGATCGTACTATTCACAACTACCTTTTCTACAGGATTGGGTTGGTTGAGATTTGGGAGGGATAGAGAGTTACAAAGGCAATCTTCTGTCGGAATTTCTGTCGGTGTCGGAGTTGGTGTTTCTGTCGGAATCGGTGTCGGAGTTGGCGTTGGTGTTTCTGTCGGAATCGGAATCGGTGTCGGAGTTGGCGTTGGCGTTTCTGTCGGAATCAGAATCGGTGTCGGAGTTGGTGTTTCTGTCGGAATCGGTGTCGGAGTTGGCGTTGGCGTTTCTGTCGGAATTGGTGTCGGAGTTGGCGTTGGTGTTTCTGTCGGAATCGGTGTCGGAGTTAGTGTTGGCGTTGGCGTTGGTGTTTCTGTCGGAAGTGGTGTGGGAGTTGGTGTTGGCGTTCCTGTCGGAATCGGTGTGGGAGTTGGCGTTGGTGTTGGCGTTTCTGTCGGAGTTGGTGTGGGAGTTGGCGTTGGTGTTGGAGTGGGATTAGAGTCATCACTATCATCATTGAGAATGATGCCCCTACTTTGGTTGGGGGCGGGATCGATGGTGGCGTTGGTGGCGTTGTTGAGGGTAACGCTGAAAGTTTCATTCGCCTCGAATTTGTTGTCGCCGTTAACAATTACAGCGATCGTTTTTGTTAGCGCTTCTGGCGAATTAAAGATGAGATTACCGTCATTATCTTCGTAGTCGAGATCGCCCGTAGTAGCAATACCGTCATCTGTCTTGTAGTTAACAGTAATGGGCAAACCAGAAGCATTGGAGAGGCTAACGGTGTAGTTGTAGGCAGTTGTGCCTGTATTGCCTTCAGCTTGGTTAATTGTGGCGGGGGCGATGCTGACAGTTGGAGGGTTATCGTTATCTGCAATTGTCAAAACTGCATTGTTGTATAGATCGCCAACTGTAGCATTTCCCGTGGGATTAGTTAGAGATAAATTAACCGTTTCGTCAGCTTCGTCGATCGCGTCATCGGCGATCGGAATAGTAACAATTTTTGGTGTCGTATCGCCCGCGGCAAAGTTAATCGCGATCGGCGTATTGGTGTAGTCAGCAGCAACAGCAGTGCCATCCGTCAGCGTCAGCGTTGCCCCAACTGCACCTTTGTTACCACCGATGCGATTGACGGTAATTGCAGTACCTACAACTGTACCGTTTTCATTCACCGTGTAAGCGGGGTTGCTAAATTGCAGTAAGCCGGGGGAAGGTTGAGAAAATTCCGAAGTATCGTTAGTTGCTAAGTTAGTAGCAGTAGTGACGATCGCCCCTGTTGCAGTTAAAGGCGGCGATGTAAAATTAGCATTGCCCGCAGCATCAGTCGTGACATTAACAAAGTTGAGATAAGTTTGTCCTTCGCCGTTACCGCCGGGATCTAAGGCAGTATTGTCAAAAAATTCGACGCGGAAAGTCGTACTGGGAATGCTGTTGAGAGTGCCACTAATAGTAATCTTGTCGCCGCTAGCAGTTGCCGAGGTTAACACCGGGAAATTTTGCAAGCCGTTTCCGCCTGTATCACCGTCTCCCAAGTCGTTTGGGGTAACGCCGTCGCTATTTGAGGGATCGGCATCGTTATCGAGATCGATGCCTAAACCATTATTAGAAAAGATAGAATTGCCTAAAATTGCCAAACCGTTGCCACCAGTCACTTGAATGCTGCTCCTACCGTTAAAGCCGCTGCTACCGCTAAATGCGATCGTGTTGCCTTCCCCTGCTGCGGTACCGCCGATGCGGTTATTCACACCTGTACGTATAGCTAGGACGTTGTCCAAGGTATTAGGTAAAGGAGTGCTGCCGTCAGCTTGCGTGCCGATATAATTGCCGATAACGCGGTTGCCAGTTGTCTCGTTGCCAGTGACATAGAAGCCGGATCGATTGCCGGAAATGACATTGCCTTCTTGCGGTGTCGTGCCGCCGATGATGTTGCTTTCGCCATTAGCGATAGTGATGCCGATCGTATTTCCCAAAGCGGCAGTACCGCTGATATTTGTGCCGATATAGTTGCCGAGAACGCGGTTTGTCGCAGCTACAGCGCTTAAACTAGGCCCTGTGCGAAAAATAATACCCGCACTCAGACTGCCAGAAATGATATTGCGTTCTTGAGGCGTCGTTCCGCCGATAATATTGTTAGAAGCGCTGCCAATAAAGATGCCATAGGCACTTCTTCCTAGCGCTACATTACCCGTGATATCAGTGCCGATGAGGTTGCCGACAACTCGATTTTGACTGGCAGTTAGGCCGCTAATCTCAATTTCGCTACCAAGGCCCGCATGGCCAGAAATCAGGTTGTCCTGAATCAGGTTTTCAGGCGCATTCGAGATGATGATGCCATTGGTGTTGAGCGCATAGGTGATCGCAACAGTACCAGTAACATCAGTGCCAATGCGGTTGTCGATTACTTGGTTGTTGCGCGCAGCGATGCCGGAAATCTCGATGCCAAGCGCGCTATCTAAATAGTTCTTGCCAGAGATTAAGTTGTTCTCGATTCGATTATCTGGAACGCCATCAATCCAGATCCCCCTGTGATTGCCCCGATTGACCGTACCCGCAAGATCCGTGCCGATGTGGTTGCTGAGGAGCTCGTTGCCGCCATTGGTTTGCAAGCGGATGCCTGTAAAGATAAATCTGTTGATCGCTAAACCTCGCACGGTACTGTTCCCAGCAGTGATATCAAGTCCCACCATCTCAACTCCGGGGAGGTTGCCGCTGAGTTCCACCAGTGGCAAACCGTTATAGCCCGCGCCGCCTTGACTCCAACCATCGATGATCACTGGATCGGAGATCGGCGGCAGTGCGGATAGAGGCTGAATTAATTGCTGAGAACCGATCGCCCCGATATTAAACGCGATCGTATCGCGATCGGCCGCAGTACCGACAGTACCGTTAATCTGTGCTTGTTCTGCCACTGTCAAAGCAGGAACATTCAGAGTGCCATTCGCAATCAGAATTGCCTCTCTAAGGGTGAGGACGGCATTCCTGATATCCGAGTCATCTGTGCTATTAACGGTAATGGTAGCAGCCATAATTTTTCTCCTTATACCCTGGTGTTGGCGAGGTTCGGCTATTGTTGGTGAGGCGATCGATAATTGCGATCGGGCTCGGCAATCAACTTGCTTCTAAACCAGTTTATTTTCTAAGAACAAAAGCGACCAGGGGAGTAAAATCAGGCGTTTCTACAAGGACTGACAGTAAAAACTCAGGTTAAATCAGTTAAAATAGGGAAAAGTCAGGGTAACTTTCCAGTGCAGGAACAACTGCTCTCTTGCAAGCATCTGCATACTTACGTATATGGGTACTTACCCGTCAATCCCATGAACTCAGAATTAGAATTCTCTTGGAGCAAAACCAAAGAATCTGCCGATCGTATTTTTGCTCAAAACACCGGCAAACATCTCAGCGACATCGAAATGAAAGTCCTTCAAGGTTCCTGGGAAGGAAAAAGTTACGATGAAATCGCCAAAACTTACGGCTACAGTGCTGAATACCTCAACAAAGATGTCGGCAATAAATTGTGGCACAAGCTTTCAGAAGCCTTAGCAGAAAAAATTACGAAGAAAAATTTTAAAGAAGCTCTGAGGAGATTTGCATCGCAAGAGTCCACTCAATATATTAACACCAACCTGCTCTTACAACCACTGACTGTGGCAAATTTGCAGTTTCCCGAAGGCTCGGTATCATTAGATTCTCCTTTTTATGTGGAGCGTTGCAACATTGAATCTTTGTGCTGCGAGACAGTTGTGAAACCCGGTTCGCTGATTCGGATTAAAGCACCGGAGATGATGGGCAAAACTTCACTGATGAACCGAATTTTAGCGGGCGCTGTTCGGGAAAACTATCACGCAGTTTATCTTGATTTGAGCGCTGCCGACCGAGGAATATTAACAAATCTTGATAAGTTTCTGCGCTGGTTGTGCTTGATGGTAAGCCGACAGTTAAAGTTAGAAAACAAGTTAAACGAGTATTGGGATACCGATATTTTGGGCAGCAACGATAACTGTACGGTTTACTTTGAAGAGTATTTGCTGGCAGAAACAGAAACGCCTCTGGTTTTGGGCTTGGATGAAGTCGATCGCATATTTCCCTACACCGAAGTAGTTGAAGATTTTCTGGGGATGCTGCGAAGCTGGCACGAAAAAGCCAAGATTTCGGATATCTGGAAAAAACTGCGGTTGGTAATGGCGCATTCTACCGAAGTTTATATTCCTTTAGATATGAATCAATCTCCGTTTAATGCGGGGGTTCCCGTTGAGTTGCTGGAGTTTGACAGCCAGCAAATTCACGATTTAGCTCGGCTGCACGGCTTGGATTGGGATGAGGGGCAGTTGCGAGAGTTAATAAGTGCGATCGGCGGACATCCTTATTTAGTAAGATTGGCAATGTATGAGATTAGTTGTGGCAAAATCTCATTAGCTCAGTTATTAGAAAATGCGGCATCAGAATCTGGAATTTACAGCAGTCATTTGCGAAAGCATCTGGAAATACTGCAACACAATCCAGAATTAGCTTTAGCTTTGAAAAAAGTTGTCAATTCTGCCGAACCAGTTGAATTAGATTCCATGCAAATTTACAAATTGCACAGCATGGGAATTGTGCGGCGGCAAAACAATTATGTCATGCCGCGTTGCAATTTGTACCGCGAATATTTCTGCCGCGTTTTAGGTTAAAAAGCGGAGATGAACACCTGATTGGGGTTGACATTGGTAATATTTTGGTCTTGCACAACACCAATTAAATCACCCTTGTAGAAGACTCCAGTGTCTTGGACATTGCTACCTTCCCAGTTGCCAAGTCCAAGCGAATAACCGTCTGTTAGAATGCCTTGAATTTGGATTTTATCGCTTTGAGTTAAGCTAAAGTCCCTAATTGTGGCGTAGCCATTTCCGAGGTAGTAAACGCTATTTGCGTCACCCAACGCGAACCTGTCGTTTCCAATGCCACCTGTGAGGATGTCGAATTCATTTTCCCCAAAGCCGAAACCAGTAAGTTGATCGTTACCACTTCCGCCCAAGAGACTGTCATTGCCGATACCGCCAAGCAGAGCATCGTCTAAATTACCACCAATCAGCCGATCGTTACCAGGGCCGCCAACTAGATAGTCGTAGCCAACGCCGCCATATAAAATGTCATTACCAGCGCCACCATCGAGAACGTCGTTGTTAGATCCACCATCTAGATAGTCATTTCCACCAAGACCCAACAATATATCGCTTCCTGCATCACCATAGATTGTGTCAGATCCCAGCGTTAATACAGGGCCATTGGGGCCTTGCATCCATTCAGGATCTTTACCAACTAACTTGGGTCGGAATTGACCGTTATTGAAGGTATCGTCGTCATTGAAAGGGGTTCCATTAATAATTGCCATTTCAGTTGCTCCTTGTTCTTCAAAATTAGGGCGTAGAGATTGAGCGAAACCCACGTAGATGAATTTTTTTTGTGTAGGCAAGGGTGCAAGTTCGATGACGGGCGTCGCCACATTCGACTTGCACCCAGACGAGCGGTTTCCAACCGCAGGCAAGCGGGGTTTTTTCCCTTAAGTTGACACGCCCAGAATGGGCGGAGCGAAGTGGAGTGTGTGCAGCGCCCTACAGATAGAATTACACAAAAGAGAGGGTTAAATCCGCAGTCATTGTGTCCGAAACTACGGCAATCATGTCACCTTGATAAAATATTTTTGTGTCTTTCAGAGAGTCATTGCCGTAATTGTAGTATCCCGATACAAATTCGTAGTCTTGCTTTTTACCGACCATCAAAATTGCATCTCCATCTGCTTTCTTAAAGTCCCGAATAATTGCATAAGCGTGCTCGCCTAAGCCATCTAAGTAAGGAACTTCAAACTCTGGGGCGTCGATAACTAGCGAGAATGTATCGGCTCCCGAACCGCCAATTAAGGTATCGACTTCATAATAATCGTATCCATCGCCATTGGCGTGACCCACAAGAAAATCGTTGCCGCTATTGCCTTCTAGCCAATCGGAATCGCCACCGCCATAGACTTTATCATTGCCAGTACCGCCAAATAGGAAGTCGTCACCGTCAAGGCCTTTGAGTGTATCTGCACCGCCACCGCCAAAGATGTCATCGTCCGTGTAATGCTTTCCTACTAAGTAGTCATTTCCTGGCGTTCCCTGTATGTTGTCATTGGGTAAGCCACTGATTTTATCAATGCGGCCGAATAAGCTGTTAGTAGAGTTGCTATCTGTGGCGATGACTTCACGTATTTCTACCATTGGATTACCATCGTCTTCTGTCCGGGGAACATCGGTGAAGTCTTCAATAAAAGGGGATTTATTGGGATTCGGATCGCCATCGGTGTCTGTCCGGGGAACATCGGTAAAGTCTTCAATCAAACCGAATTTATTAGGCTTAGGATTCGGATTATCTGAATCAGGGTCTTCCTTCCGGGGAACGTCGGTCAAGTCTTCAATTAAACCGAATCTCAGGGTAGAAATGTTAGCGTCGGCGATCGTTCTAAGTTCTGTCATGGTAGTAATCCTATTTATGAGTGTATTCTGAGTTTGTCAAAGCGCTAAGTGTTTGTATTTGTTTGCTGCACCTTTCGCTTTCTGTTATCAGTGTCTTCGTAAAAATCTTGAACTGCAATGGTGATAAAATCAGGTATTATAGGAACTGATAAAGAGCTTCGCACTCGGAATTTATCGGAAAAAATCAGGTGCAGCCTGACAAAGCATCATCAAAATCAGCAAAAATCAGGTTTTTTAATAAATCTCTACATAGTCAGGTTTGCGATCGTACAATCAAATCTAGATTTTGGTGCAGGCAATGATGAAAGAATCTCTAGTTAGTTATGAATATCAGATTGGCGGGAGTCTCCCCGCAGATGCGTCGAGTTACGTGACGCGACAAGCAGACTGGGACTTTTACGAAAGTTTGAAAGCCGGTGAGTTTTGTTACGTTTTGAATTCGCGGCAAATGGGCAAATCTAGTTTGAGGGTGCGGGCGATGCAAAAATTGCAAGCTGAAGGTACTGTTTGTGCTTTTATCGATTTAACTGGGATTGGTAAGGAAGATGTAACTCCCGAAAAGTGGTATGCAGGCATTGTCAATTCTTTGGTCAGTAGCTGTCAGCTAGGTAATAAAATTAATTGGCGGAATTGGTGGCGCGATCGCCGGGATTTGTTATCGCCCCTCCAACGGTTTAGTTTGTTTATTGAAGAAGTTGTTCTAGTTGAAATTGAAGCAAGTATTGTTATTTTTATTGACGAGATAGATCGAGTATTGAGCATGAATTTTTCGGCTGATGAGTTTTTTGCTCTGATTCGCTGGTTTTACAATCAAAGAGTTGACAATCCTCTGTACCGGCGTTTGACTTTTGCGCTGTTGGGGGTGGCGACGCCTTCGGATTTGATTGCTGATAAAACTCAAACTCCTTTTAATATTGGTAAGGCGATAAATTTACGCGGTTTTCAGATTGATGAAGTGCAGCCTTTAATTGATGGTTGGAAGGGCAAAGTTGCAAATCCTGAAAGTGCGATCGCAGATATTTTGGATTGGACGGGGGGACAACCTTTTTTGACCCAAAAGCTGTGCAAGTTGGTGCTGGCTCAGGTGTTTGAGAGGATTAACCGCAGAGGCACAGAAGGCGCTGAGAAAGACAGGCAGGATGCCGGTTCCACCACCACAGAGGAAGAGGAGGAGGGAGTTGAGGGGTTGGTGAAGTTGCGGATTGTGGAGAATTGGGAGTCTCAGGATGAGCCTGAACATTTGAAAACTATTCGCGATCGCCTGTTGAGAAATCAGCAAAAAGCGGGGCAGTTATTGGGGCTGTACCAGCAGGTTTTGCAATCCGCGAACCCCCCCCAGCCCCCCCTTGCTAAGGGGGGGCTAAATGCTGCTATTTCACCCCTGGGAAAGCAAGAAATAGCCACTCTTGCTCCCCCCCTTAGCAAGGGGGGGCTGGGGGGGGTTCTTGCTGATGGCAGTCCCGAACAAACGGAATTGCGACTGTCAGGTTTAGTGGTGCAACAGCACGGAAAATTAAAAGTTTATAACCGAATTTATGCCGAAATTTTCAATCTTGAATGGGTGGAAAAACAGTTAGGAAAGCTGCGGCCTTATTCAGAAAATTTTAATGCTTGGAATGCTGCCAATTTTGAGGATAATTCGCGGCTGTTGCGGGGTCAGGCACTGCAAGAAGCTTTGGAATGGGCAAAATATCAAAGTTTAAGCCATCTGGATTACCGCTTTTTAGCGGCGGCTCAAGATTTGGAAAAGCGAGAAGTTGAATTGGCTTTTGCACTGCAAGCTGAGGAAAGTCAAATATTGGCACAAGCTAATGAAACTTTAAGTTTGGCTCAGCATCAAGCTAAAACAGAGTTAACTTTAGCAAAAAAACAAGCTAGAAAGATAATTGCGATCGGCTCGACAATTTTAGGGATATCTTTAGCAGCAGCTATCGGCGTACAATTGCAAGTAATTAAAGCAGATCGAGAACTCGCAGAAACTAAAATAGTGCTCGAAAGTTTGTCTTCAAAGACAACTTTAGCCTCAAACCCTTTTCCAGCACTGATCGAAGCACTGCAAGCAGCACATAAACTTAAAAAATTAGAGGCATTCAGTCCGGCAAAATCCGAAACTAAGATGCAAGTATCGATCGCCCTCCAACAAGCAATTTACAGCATCCGAGAGCGCGATCGGCTCCTCGGCCACCAAGCTGTCGTCAGAAACGTCGTTTTCTCGCCCGATGGCAAAATCCTCGCATCCGCTAGCGAAGACGATACTGTCAAACTCTGGAACCGAGACGGCATCTTACTCAGAACCCTCACCGGACACCGCGACAACATTTGGACTGTAAGTTTCTCACCTGACGGCAATACGATCGCATCTGCTAGTGACGATGCTACTATCAAACTCTGGAACGTCGAAAACGGCACAGAAATTAGAACCCTTACAGGGCATAGGGGCTGGGTGAGAGGAGTCAGTTTTTCTCCCGACGGATTGGCGATCGCATCTTCGGGTTCCGACGGCACTGTCAAACTCTGGAATCCAGCAGACGGCACATTACTTCAAACCTTTACGGGGCATAGGGGGTGGGCAACCAGCGTCACTTTTTCGCCCGACGGGTTGGCGATCGCATCTTCGGGTAGCGATCGCACTGTCAAACTCTGGAATCCAGCAGACGGAACGGAAATCGCCACGCTGAGGGGCCATACCAATGCTGTCAGAAGTGTCAGTTTCTCCGACGACGGCAAAACCCTGGCATCCGCTGGTGAAGACGGTTTAGTCAAGCTGTGGGATGTCCAAAAACTGACTCTCCTCAAAACCCTGCAAGCCGACAGCCAACAAGTCTGGAACGTCAAATTCAGTCCCAGAGGCAGCCGCAACCCAACTCTGGCTACCGCTAGCGAAGACGGCACCGTCAAATTGTGGAATTTATCGCAGTTAGGAGACATTGAGCCTCAAATGCTCAAAGGACACAGCGGCAGGGTTGCCAGCCTCAGTTTCAGTCCCGACGGCCGCACTTTGGCAACGGCAGGGACTGATCGCACGGTACGACTCTGGAACCTCACCGGCATCGAACCGAAAGTTCTCGAAAGCCACCGCCGTCAGGTTTTCAGTGGGAGTTTTTCGCCCGACGGCAAAACTGTTGCCTCCGGTAGCAACGATCGCACTGTTAAATTGTGGAATGCACAAAACGGCAGAGAAATTAAAACTTTTTTAGGACATCGAGGTGCTGTCACCAGCGTCAGTTTCGCCCCTGACGGCAAAATTTTAGCATCCGCAGGAAGCGATCGAACTATTAAATTGTGGAACCTAGAAACCGGAACCGAAATCAAAACTCTTTCAGGACATCAAAGGGGAATTGACAGCGTTGTTTTCAGTCCCGACGGTAAAATTTTAGCATCAGCAGGAGTCGATAAAACTGTTAAATTGTGGCATCTAGAAAGCGGTGCCCAAATCAAAACTTTTACAGGACACCTCGAAAGAGTTAGAAGTGTCACATTCAGTCCCGATGGCAAAACTTTAGCATCCGCAGGGAACGATCGCGCCATCTATTTCTGGGATTTAAATAATTTAGAATCTACCCCACGAAGGATTTTGAGAGCGCATAACAGCCGAATTACCAGCCTGCGTTTCAGTCGCGACGGCAAAATCTTAGCATCCGCCTGCGATGACAGTACAATTAAATTGTGGAATCGAGAAACTCGCACCGAAATCAAAACAATCCAAGGACACGGAACTTGGGTAAAAAGCATTAGTTTTAGTCCCGACGGCAAAACGATCGCATCTGCAAGTTTCGATCGCACAATTAAACTGTGGAATGTAGCAGACGGCCCCACCGGATCGGCGGCGCTGCCCCTACAAACTTTTGAGGGACACAGCGATCGAGTTAATGACGTTAACATCAGTCCCGACGGGAAAACTCTTGTTTCTGCCAGCGATGATTCTACTTTAAGAATCTGGAATTTGGAACTTGATGTAGATAATTTAATGAAACTAAGTTGCCAATGGCTGAGCAATTATATTGCTAATCATCCCGAAGAAAAAGCGATCGCAGAAATCTGCAATCCTTAAAAAACAGGACTTACACAACTGGCAGATTAAACAAAGGTATGTTGTTGCACTTCAGCGCTATTTGATATCCTAAGAGCGAGTCGAGCGCCATAACATACCTAAAAGTCTTGTGACTGTTGCGTAAGTCCTGAGATTAAAGAATTGGCAACGACTAACGAAGTAAGGGTTGGGTTCACGGCCCTACAGTTGGATTCTTTTGTTACTGGTATAAACAAGCGCCCAAGATAGAGCTGGCTATTTAAGTTTGTTTGGTAGGTAGCTTGACAAAAATTTATTCTTTGAGAGATATTTAAATTGTCAAAAATGCTATTTTTTTGACATAATAAACATTACTTGCTTTTGGCTTTCACGGCCCTAGACTCCACTGTGAATCCGGGAATATCTTGCAGTTCAGTTTCGCTCAAACTGTACTGTTCGCAAACCAAACTCAAACGAGTTCCGGTACTTTTAACGGCGTTGACAGAGTGAGTCAAATCTCCTTGAAAATAAATCAGCGAGTTGGCTTGCGGCTTAATCTGCCCGACTTGCTGTTTGTTGCGCCGCAGTATCAACTCTCCCCCTTGCAAGTTCGGCGGCACTTGTACGTACAAAACGCTGACGGCTGCGGGAGGTTCAACAGTTTTGCAGTACGATCGCAAAGATCGATCGATATGCGGATCGACGCGGGAACCTTCACCCAGCAACAAAGGGTTGAGGTAAAAAGCATTGCATTCAGGCTGTAATGCTTGGTCTAGATAGGGTTTGAACAAAGGGAACCGCCGTTCAACTTCGGCGATTTCCGAACGTTGAAACACCACGGAAAACCCTTTTGTGCCAATGAAATCGCGATTGAGGTTGTTGATTGCTAGATAAGGGGAGGCTAGAATTGCTCCTCGTAAGTCGTTGAGGTAGTCGAGCGAGAAAGCGTTAGGATGTTGGCTATAGTATTTCAAGGCACTCAAAAATCATCAAAGTTTAAGGAAACAGCAGATAGAAATGCAGCAATCACTCTGACTTGGGATTGCTTCGTTCCTCGCGGAGGACATAATAATCTTAATTTCAGTCCGCGTACTTAAGTCAAAGGTTTTTCTTAACTGCGGGCGATCGCCCGGAAGTGTCGCAACCGACTAGCAACGGTAGAATATCAGTATACAGGCGATCGTTGTGGTGATTCGATTATATTTCCAATTCAATTATACATAATGCCGCTTAGCAGCCGCTCGCCCATTTATTTTAACTTGTCCAATTGCAGGGGCGAGCCTAATTTCCGCGATCGCATCCAGCCTCTGTTTTATCACCGATTTCTTGAGTTTGCTAGCTTTAAAACCGATGGGTGTTGGCGCTTTGTAGGAAACATCTTGCTAAAAAAAGCAATCCGTGCATTAGGTCAAAATGCTGGGAGGGCGATCGGCAAAATTTAAGTGGCGATAGAACGTTAATAAAGTTTACAAATAGAGGGTGGTCTAAAAAATACGAGCAGTCGCAACAGTTACTAAGTAATTATTTTAGATTAAATTAATATTTAACCGAGTGGAAAAAAGCAAAGCTGCCAGCTATAATTAAAGAGTAAGTGAAAAAAAATAACTCGCTGAAACGATATGGCAACAACATTGTACGAAAAAATGGGTGGAGAGCCAGCGATTAAAGAGATGGTGGATGATTTTTACCGCGATGTTTTGGCTGACGAGATAGTGAGCCATTTCTTCGATCATACAGACATGGAAAAGCAGCGCCGCCATCAAACTGCTTTTATCTCTTATGCCCTCGGTGGACCCAAGCAATACTCAGGCCGTTCTATGGAGAAAGCCCACGCAGGTTTGAATTTACAGCCTGAACACTTTGATGCAATTGTGAAGCATTTGACAGATGCAATAGTTGCCCACGGCGCGTCCCAAGAGGATCTCGATGAAGCGCTAGGTAAGATCGCGACTTTGAAAGAGGCTGTTTTGTACAAGTAAGATCCAGTGAAGAAAAGAGGGTTTTTGCAGCCACTAGAACACTGATAAAAGTGGAGATTTCGTAATTGTGCAGCGAAAGCTCCACTTCGTTTTTGGCCGCATATAATGAACCGCGAAGATGCGAAGGAAGAGAAGAGTTCACAATTGAGGCGAAGATGGCTAGAGTTATTTAACTGATATCCCGTATGAGTTATGGGAATCAATCGTGAGCGATATTATAGCCCGTTTAAGTTATTTTCGGCTGGGTTTATGGATACCTGTTTCATTTTTTATAGTAGCTTATTCGGCTAGCCACGGTATGGCTAAAGTATATTTTACGGGATTTGTTCATTTACTTGAAATGCTGACAAGTTGTATTCCTCCTTTAGCTAGATGACGGCAGTTAAGTGCGGATTGCACGATCGGTTTACTAATTGCCAATTACCAATTACCAAATCGTATATGCCGCAATACTTCGGAAAACTTCAAAAAACCGAACAGCCTTGGTCAACAATCGGTTCGGTAGAATCCATAAATAAAACCGATCGCACCTTTCACTTTAATTGCGGCGAAACTTCCCTAAACCTCAGCATCCTCGCGCCGAATTTAATCAGAGTGCGAATGTCCCCGACAGGTGAATTCAAAAGCCGAGCGCACTCAATAACTGTCCCTGACGAAGAGTGGGAAATCACACCATTTGAAGTGCGAGAAACACACGAAAAAATAGAAATTGAAACAGCACAAATAACGATTTCTGTAAAGCGATCTGGCTCTGCAATCGAATGCTTTGACAAATCGGGAAAACCCTTTGCTAGCGACTGCGATCCTAGTATGGGATGGCGCACCGGCGCAACCGCAGGCTGGAAGCGCATCGAAGCAGACGAACACTTCTACGGTTTCGGGGAACGCACCGGCTTTCTCGACAAACTCTCCGAAGTCAAGACAAACTGGACAATAGACGCGCTTGACTACAATTCCCTCAGCGATGAAATGTACCAGGCGATCCCATTTTATATCGCCCTGAATCCCGATCGCGCTTACGGCATCTTTTTCAACACGACATTTTGGAGTCAATTCGACATCGGCGCCCAACAACCGGGAGTTTTGCGGATGGAAACCAGAGGCCCGGAACTCGACTACTACATCATTTACGGCCCGGAACCCGCCCAAATTCTCGCCACCTACACCCAGTTAACCGGCCGGATGTCGCTTCCGCCAAAATGGGCGCTGGGATACCACCAATGCCGCTGGAGCTACGACTCCGAGGACGTTGTGCGGGAGTTGGCGAAGCAATTTCGCGATCGGGCCATTCCCTGCGATGTCATCCACCTGGATATCGACTATATGAACGGCTACCGCATTTTTACCTGGAGCCCGAAGCGTTTCCCCGATCCCGCGAAACTGATCGCAGACTTAAAAGCAGCCGGTTTTAAGGTTGTCACCATTGTCGATCCCGGTGTCAAGTACGAACCGGAAGGGGATTATGAAGTATTCGATCGGGGTGTGGAAAATGACTATTTCGTCCGCACCGCAGAGGGAAGGCTATTCCACGGTTACGTTTGGCCCGAAAAAGCGGTGTTTCCCGACTTCTTGCGGCCAGAGGTGCGCGAGTGGTGGGGCGAATTGCACAAAAACCTTACAGATATGGGCGTTGCGGGGATTTGGAACGACATGAACGAACCTTCGATCGCCGAACGGCCTTTTGGCGATGGCCACGAACACATCTGGTTTCCGCTGGATGCACCGCAAGGCCCGGAATCCGAGGGCGCAACCCACGCGGAAACGCACAATTTGTATGGGTTGATGATGGCGAAAGCTTGTTCGGAAGGGTTGCAAAAAGTGCGATCGAACGAGCGATCTTTTGTGCTGACGCGATCGGGTTTTGCGGGCATTCAGCGTTACTCCTCGGTATGGATGGGCGACAATCAATCGCAGTGGGAATACTTAGAAATGTCGATGCCGATGCTTTGCAATATGGGGCTTTCCGGCGTGGCGTTTGTCGGTTGCGACATCGGCGGTTTTGCGGAGAATGCAACCGCCGAAATGTTCGCGCGGTGGATGCAGGTGGGAATGCTGTATCCCTTGATGCGCGCTCATTCGGCGATTAGTACGGCGCAGCACGAACCGTGGGTTTTTGGCGATCGCACTGAGAAGATTTGCCGCGAATACATGAATTTGCGCTATCAGTTGTTGCCTTACATTTACACGTTGTTTTGGGAAGCAGCGACGGCGGGAACGCCGATTTTGCGACCGTTACTGTATCATTTTCCGCGCGATCGGGCAACTTATCACCTTTACGATCAAGTATTACTCGGCCCGTCGCTGATGGCTGCACCTGTTTACCGCCCGGGAGTTGAGCATCGCGCCGTGTATTTCCCGGAGGGGACTTGGTACGATTGGTGGACGGGTGAATGCTATCAGGGCCCGATGCACATTTTAGCCTATGCACCTTTGGAGAGAATGCCACTTTACGTGCGGGGTGGGGGCATAATTGCGATCGCACCTGTGAGGCAATTTGTCAGCGAAGAACCGCTTGAGTCATTGAAAATGCGAATTTGGCCCGGAAGCGGTGAATGGACGCTTTATGAGGACGACGGACACAGTTTTGAACATGAAAAAGGTGTCTCGGCAACGACTAATTACAAGGTGTATTTGGAAGGGGAAAAAATCATCGTTGAAATTGCCGCGCGCGAGGGTCAATTTTCGATATCAGAACGGGAAGTTATTGTGGAAGTTGTTGGCGTTGGCGAACAGCGATTTACAGATGATGGTACTGTGCGGCGTTTGACATTTGGATAACTTTGGCATAAAGCGGTTTATGCTATGGTGGGATTGATTCAGGGCGATCGCTCGATCTGGTAGAGTTTGAGATGGAAAGGGCGATCGTATCATGGAAAATAGGTGAGTCTGTGATTCCGGTGTGGTGCGATCTAATTCATCAGCAATGGGCGGGTAGGTTGAATGGGTAGGTGCGAGCTCCAAGAGTGTGCTTCCTGCAGGGTGCACCTAGATACAGAGATTAATATCATCAGCTTTTTCAGCTTGATGGTGAAAAATGTTCGTTATGTTACAAATTTGGCGGTGGTGGGTTACGGCAGGGCAAATTAATTATTTGTTTTGACGCTATCCGTTATTGCCCGTGCCTAACCACCCCAGTTAGATGAGATTTTATGAGCACCACATTTACGGGAGAACCCTATCACCTAGCTAATTTGTTGCTTGTCGCTGCCAAAAAATCAGAAAGTGAATGATTGGGAGAGAAATAGAATGTCTACAACAATTGAACAAGTTAAGAAGCAGTTATCTAGTCCAAGTGAGCAAGAAAGACTTGCTGCTTTATCAGAGACTCTCAATTATGGTCAACAAGGTTTAGAACTATTGATTGAACAGTCTATCAAAGATCCATCAGACCGAGTTAAACAATTTGCCTACAGAGTTTTTCGTGGTGATAATTCTTGGTTGATGGAAAATACACCAGAAAACTTAATTAATTGCCCAACAGATATTATTACTTGTCTAGCAATAAGTCCAGATAATACTATTTTAGTAGGAGGGAGTTGGAAAAAGATTTGGGTATGGGATTTGCAAACGGGGGGAATAATTCGTAGTATTGAAGGACATTTGCACTGGGTTTTGTCTGTGGCTATTAGTCCTGATGGAAATACATTAGTTAGCGGAAGTGCAGATAAAAATATTAAGGTATGGAATTTAAAAACAGGGCAAGTTATTCGCACGCTCAACGATCATTCTAGTTGGATTACTGCTGTTGCTATCCCTGCTGACGGAAAAAAAATTGTTAGCGGTAGCACAGATAAAACCATCAAAATATGGGAGCTAAATACAGGTAAGCTAAGTAAAACCATAAAAAATGAAAAGGAACTATCTTCTGTTTTGAGCTTATGTATTAGCCAGGATGGAAAAGTTATCGCTTGTGGAAGCACTAATAATAAAATTACATTATGGAATTTAGATAGCGGTCAACTCATAGGCAGTATTGAAGGGCATTCGCCTTGGATCCAATCTTTAAGTATTACTTCAAGCAACACAACCTTAATTAGTGGAAGTCGTGATGGGGTTATCAAATTTTGGCAATCCAAAACTGAAGAAGTGTCTTCAAATCAATCAGCTTCTGTTTTGGGGAAAGGTTTAGTAGATGTAGCAGCTACTGTAGCGGGATTTTCATTAGGAGGGCCTATAGCTGTCGGGGCTTGGGTTTTAGGTAGAGTTATTGTTGGCGCATTAGATAATAAAGATTTGTCTACGTTACCTCTTCAAAATTTAGAATGCACCAAGACTTACCCAAATAATCAATCAATTAATTCTTTAGATTGTAGTGTCGCTCAAAATATACTTGTAGTAGGTTTTTCCAAAGAGATTAAAATCTTTGATTTAAAAGATTATAGAATAATTTACACTCTACCAGAACAACCGGGTTTTATTAGCTCTGTAGTTGTTAGTCCTAATGGAAAAATTCTTGTCATTGCGGGTAAAGATTGGGTAACATTGTTAGAAGCAAAAACCGGAAAGGCACTCCATGCTATTAAGGGTTGTTCTTACCCAAAATTAAGCAAGATTGTTATTATTGTAGAACCTCCCCTACAACTTCTCTATGGTCAATCTAAACGTTTTACAGTTAAAGGTTATGACCAGAATAATATAGAGATGAACCTTAACAATAAAGATGTTAAATGGAAAAGTGCCGGTGGTGAAATAGAACAGGGTTTATTTACCGCAGGTCAAAGAGAAGGAAGATTTGAAGTTAAAGCAAAGATAGGCATTTTTGAGGCTTCTGTCCCAATTACTATTATTTCTCCTCCTACAATTACAGAGATTTGTGTTACTCCTTCTAGCATTACTTTAGCATTTAATAATCGTCAACAATTTACAGCACAAGTTTTAGATCAACGACGAAATCAGATGCAGGAAACTGTATTATGGGAAGTAAGCGGAGGGGGGAAAATTGACCAAAATGGCAATTTTATAGCTGGAAGCAAGCCAGGTAAATTTGAAATCATAGCTTCAGTCAGTTCAATTCGTCGAGTTATTTCAATTACGATTATTGAACCTCCGAAGCTAAAAGAACTAATTATTACATCCTCAATAGATCAATTAGAGTTTGGGCAGAATTTTCAGTTTGAAGTGAAAGGCTTAGATCAGTATGGTAACAACATACAAACTGGAAAAGTTACTTGGTCAGCAATTCGTGGAAACATTGACAATCGGGGCAAATTTTATGCTGGAGAACGAGAAGACACTGTTATGATTGAAGCACGTGTAGGGACAATTAACACTTGCACCGAAATTAAAGTTTACGAACCTTCTCGGTTAACATTCCTAGAGATTTTCCCTTCATCTGCTATTTTAGAGCCAGGAGAAAGCCAAAAATTTAATGTGGTTGCTTTAAATCAACGACGAGAAGACATATCTGTCAGCGATATAGAATGGAATGCAACAGGTGGCTTAATTGATCACACTGGAAATTTTTGTAGTGGAGAACAGCAAAAAGGTAATTGTCAAGTAACCGTCAAAGTAGGACATTTAAGCGCTAACGCAGAAGTTACTGTTATTCCTGTTCTGAGAGGGCTAAAAATATCTCCTGAACAGGTAGAAATTAAACCCGAAGAAAAATTTACTTTTACTGTAACTGGATTAGATCAGGTAGGCGATTCTTTAGAAATAACGAATGTTAGATGGACAACTACGGCGGGTGGATCAATTACCGATAAAGGAGCTTTTAAAGGTGATTATAAAAAACGCGAAGTTACTGTTACCGCAAAATTAGGAAAACTTAGCGATACAGCTAAAGTTATCCTCCTGCCTGTTTTAAGAGGTTTAGAAGTTCAACCTGGTTTTGTTTATCTTAAATCAAGCGAACATCAAACATTTGTTGTTAAAGGATTCGATCAATTCGGCTCTCCTATCGCACCAGGTGAGGTGTATTGGGAAACAACAGGAGGTAAAATTGCTCAAGATGGTACATTAACTTTTACTCAGAATGAGCAGGGTTATTTTCAAGTAACTGCAACCTCTCAATTAGCTCCCAAGTATACACAAGAGATAAGAAAACTCTTTTTATATACTGGAATTTCTAGCAGAATAATATCTTACTTGATTTCTTATCAACCGCTGCTCCAAGAGATGTTTGCTTTAGATTCAGGTTCAACCGAGCCCGAAGAACATTTAGATGATTCAAGATTAGATTCAGTTTCAACAGATACCGATGAACACTTGGATGATTCAATAGTGGATGAGACACAATTAGAGATAAGTACACAGGCAACCCAAGAGACGGATACTATACTAGAAGCTGACGAACAACTAGATATAGAGGTTGCTATACCAACAGATATTGATACAATTGTAGATACAAATGTATTAGATTTTGATACCGCTTTAAAAGGGTGGTTTTTGAAAAAGCTGCGAAAGCTAGTAGCTAGGATATTCTTCTCTATCAGTCGTTTCTGTTTAAGTGAAGCGAGTGCAAACTTACGTGCTTCTGCTGATGTCTTTGTTTTGGCTGTTGAATATAATCCCTATCAATATTTTAAATGTCTTAATATCCTCAATGGTCATTCGGGATTTGTTCGTTCTTTGGCCATTACACCAGATGGACAAAAACTCATTAGTGGTAGTTGGTACCATCCTATAAAAATCTGGGATTTACAGACAGGATACCTACTTAATACGCTAGAACCCCATACAAGCGATGTTGAATGTTTTGCTATTACTCCAAACGGGCAAACGCTTGTTAGTGCAGATTGGGATAACACCATTAAAATTTTGGATTTAAAGACCAACGAGTTACGACACTCTCTACCTTGTTCAAATCAAGTTTATTTCGTGGCAATTACACCCGATGGGCGAAAGTTAATTAGTGTAGAAGAATCCAACATTATTCAAATATGGGATTTAAACAACCAAGATTTTTTAAAAAATCTGGGAACTAATTCATTACACTCTCGGCACCTTTATGGGTGGAATCGTAACTCTATTGTTATTTCTCCCGACCAACAAAGAATAATTGTGGGAAGGGAAATTATCAAATCCTATGATTTAATAACCGGAAAATTGGTAACTATCATAGGAAGGAAGTTAGGATATATTTATGCTTTGGCTATTACACCAGATGGTAAAACACTCATTAGCAGCCATGACAAAAAAATAAAAATTTGGGATTTAACGGCGAAGAAATATCCAGATGTTCGGCTGACTTTAAAGAGTTCTGCTGAAGGAGTCTATGCTCTTACACTTACACCAGATGCTCAAAGAATTGTATCGGCGGGTCGTAGAAAAATAAATGACGATTATGAGTCGTTTATTGAGATATGGGACTTAAATACTGGAGAAAAACTTCACTCTATAAAAGAGTATTCTACAACCGAGAGTTACGTTTGTTGCCTTGCAATTACGCCAGATGGAAAACAAATTATCAGTGGTCATCGTGATGGAACTATTCGTATATGGGGAATACCAGAGTTGAGTCTGTAAAAATAGATCCTGAAAAGCACCTTTGTTATAATATACCGTCCGGGGATGACTAGACCCGACACCTACCCACAAACTATGCAACCCATCCAAATTACCACCTTCCAAGCTTTGTGGCGCAGCTTTGGCCTGATAATCAAAGCCGCACCAATAGAACTCCGCCATTTAATCATACTCAACATCATCGCCGGTGCTGCCCCATCTGCCGTGCTATTTTTAGATAAATTAATCATTGATGAAGTATCTCGGTTGCTGTCGCAAACCCAAACAGCACAGCCCCTTGCTTTGATGCTTTCCCGACCAATATTGCTGTGGAGTATTGCCGGAGTCTTAAGTCTTAGGTTAGTCGGCGATGCCCTAGACACAATGAGCTCTTTTGCAGCGACATCTTTGCGCGATCGCGTTCAAGGCTTTGTCGAAGGAAAAGTCCTGGAAAAAGTCGCTAATTTCGACGATATTGCCCTGTTTGAAAACCCGGAACTATTAAATATAGTAGAACTAGCAAAAACCGGAGTATTCAAAATACAGCAACTAGCATTTACCATCAGCATGACCATCACGGGAATTTTTATATTTATTCCATCGATAGGCCTTGCTGCAGCGATAGCTTGGTGGGTGCCAGTGGTGATGTTGATTTCATCCTGTCCCTCAATTTACATCCAAAGAAAATATAGCAAAATCATCTGGAGAGTTCAAAGAAAGCAAGCTAAAATCAGCCGCGAGATGAACTTATCCGCTAGAGTCTTGACGGGCGAAGAATATGCTAAAGAATTGCGTTTGTTTGGGTTGCAAGAACTTTGGCTCAAACGCTGGCAGGATCAGTTTTTGCAATTTTTTAGCGAGATGCAGCAAATCCGAAAAAAAGGAGCAATTGTTTTACTTTTGTGGTCAGTGTTTAGTAGAATCGGAGTAGCTTTGCCCTTTGTTTATGTGGTAATGGGAGCTTTGGGTGGTCGCTATACTTTGGGAGATTTGGCGCTGTATTCTGGTTTGATTGTTCAGGTGGAGCAAAGTTTGCAATTACTTATAGGCAATTATGCTAATTTGTACGATATTTCCCTCGGCGTTAGTCCGATTTTTCAACTTTTGGAACTCAAACCAGAATTGCAGTCTCCGCTTGGGGATGTAGCATCTCGCCTGCCTAGTTTACCAGAAGACGGGCTAGATTCCCGCCCCACAAAAGATAAAATTGGCATCGAGATTAAGCATCTATCTTTCTGCTATCCCGGTAGCACTAAAAGCACGGTTGAAGATATCAACTTAACGATTAATCCGGGTGAAATGCTAGTGCTTGTTGGTGAAAATGGCGCGGGTAAAACAACTCTTGGCAAACTCCTCGGTCGCCTGTACGATCCGACAAGTGGTACGATCGCCTGGAACGGCAAAGATTTGCGATCGTACTCTCTAGCATACGTGCGATCGCGCATCGCCGTCGTCATGCAAGATTACGCCCGTTTCCCCTCCACAGTTCGCGAAAACGTCGGTTTCGGCGACTTGCTTTCACTGTCGGATGACAGCGCAATTAACGAAGCTATTTCCGAAGCAGGCATTAGCGCAAAAGTCAATAGTTTAGAGCAAGGTTTAGAAACACCGTTGGGGAAACAATTAGAAGACGGCATAGACTTATCGGGGGGACAGTGGCAAAGAATTGCGATCGCCCGCGCCTTAATGCGGCTTGACACAGCCGAAGTGCTAATTTTTGACGAACCAACCGCCGCCCTCGACCCCAAGACAGAACACGAAATTTACAGCATCTTCCGCCAAATAGCCGCCGGGAAAACAACCATAGTCATCAGTCACAGATTGGGATTAGCAAAAATAGCCGATCGCATCGCCGTCATGGAAAACGGTAAAATAGCAGAAATAGGAACTCACGACGAATTGATAGAATTAGGCGAAATTTACTATTCAATGTTTACCCGTCAAGCTAGCAGCTATCTTTAGTCAACAGTCAACAGTCAACAGTCAACTGTTGACTATCTCCCCGTCAGCGTATCCGCATAAGGATCGGGCAAAGCTTGCTGCACTTCAAGCGACAAAGAATCTCCAGTCAACGGTTGGCTAATCAAATTTTTTTTTACCCCATCCCCCCGGCGATCGCGCTCTTGCAACTTCAGCAATTCCTCTTGATAAAGAGCAACAATTCGCCCTAAACTCACCACCAGATCATCCCAATTATCATCTCCTACCAACTTCTCAGAAATTCCTTCAAATAACTCTCCCGCTTGCCTTTTTTGAACATAAGCTTTCAACAGCTTTCCCGACTTTTGCAAAACTGCCTGATAAATCTCCCCATCAGACCACCACAGCCCCTGTTGACTCAGCAGCCAAGTCAAAATATACTCGCGAGCGTGTTGCTCCTTCACCCAGGCCGCGAGATACTGCAAATCTTCCATAGTTACAGTCTCCTAAATCTTGCTCAAAATGTCCGCTTGTTTGTATCTACCGTTACTGCGATCGACATAATACCTGCCTTATCATCACCTGCCCGCGTCATTAATATCCCTTAAATCTTAAAAAAACCCTACTGATTTACCAAACAGCAATTCTGGGAATATAAAAATAAACTTAAACCTCCTAGGTCTATTGTCCAATACTTTTAGTCCACCGGAAAGCGCTACACCCCGCCTCGCTTTCCTCTCTCGCAAACCTATCATCAAGCGGGAACAACCAGCGGGTTATTAGCATGACAAAGCAAAATTTTGGTTTAATCGGTCTAGCCGTGATGGGCGAGAACCTAGCACTCAACGTCGAAAGCAGAGGCTTCTCCGTGGCTGTGTACAACCGCACAGCAGCCAAAACCGACGACTTCATGGCCCTGCGCGCCCCCGGCAAGAACATTGTAGGCACCAAGACTCTGACAGAATTCGTCGATGCCCTAGAAACCCCGCGCCGAATCTTAGTCATGGTGCAAGCTGGGAAACCCGTAGATGCGGTCATCGACCAGCTCAAACCCATGCTGTCACCGGGCGACATGATTATTGACGGCGGCAACTCGCTATACGACGACACCGAACGCCGCACCAAAGATTTAGAATCGATGGGACTGGGATTTGTCGGCATGGGCATCAGCGGCGGCGAAGAAGGCGCGCTGAACGGTGCTAGTTTGATGCCCGGTGGCACCCGCACTGCTTACGGCCTACTAGAGCCAATTCTCACCAAAATTGCGGCTCAAGTAGATGACGGCCCCTGCGTCACATTCATCGGCCCTGGTGGCGCTGGCCACTACGTGAAAATGGTTCACAACGGCATTGAGTACGGGGATATGCAGCTCATTGCTGAAGCCTACGATTTGCTAAAAAATGTTGGTGGATTGAACGGCCAGCAGTTGCAGGAAGTTTTTGCCGAATGGAATACCACAGACGAACTCAACTCGTTTTTGATTGAAATTACGGCTAATATTTTCAAGTACAACGACCCGGAAACTAAGCAACCCTTAGTTGAGGTAATTATGGACGCAGCCGGTCAAAAAGGCACCGGCCGCTGGACTGTTATGAGTGCTTTGGAATTGGGCGTGAGCATTCCCACAATTATTGCTGCTGTAAATGCAAGAATCATGTCTTCTTACAAAGACGAGCGCGTTAAAGCTTCCCAAGAACTGACCGGGCCTAGTGGCAAGTACCAAGGCGATACTAAAGAGTTTGTGAACAAAGTCCGGGATGCGCTTTACTGCTCGAAGATTTGCTCCTACGCGCAAGGCATGGCACTTTTGAGCGCGGCATCGAAGTCGTACAACTATGACTTAAGTTTGAGCGAAATTTCCCGAATTTGGAAGGGTGGCTGTATAATTCGGGCTGGATTTTTGGACAAGATTAAAACAGCTTTCAAGGACGATCCCACGTTGCCGAATTTGCTGTTAGCGCCGGAGTTCAAACAGAGCATTCTCGATCGCCAATCGGCTTGGCGGGACGTGTTAGCGACTGCTTGCCAACTGGGGATTGCAGTGCCAGCATTTAGCGCCTCGTTGGACTATTTCGATAGCTACCGGCGCGAAAGATTGCCGCAAAACCTCACGCAAGCTCAGCGGGATTATTTTGGGGCTCACACCTACGAACGTACTGATAAACCGCGTGGCGAATTCTTCCACTCTGAGTGGACGCAGACTGCTAAAGAGTCGCTGCAAACCGGTACTACCGATTAATTAATTTTTGTAGGGTGCGTTTCGGCGCACCTTACAGATACACAATGAGATTACTGGCAACTAATTTTTTTCCTGAACCCACACGGATACTGAACCGCCTTGACAGCGAAACTCGCCCCAACCCCACTCGTTAGTAGAAACAGGTTCCTGAATATGCCCTGTTAAGTCCACAAACTTAGCATGAGGTTTACCAACTTCCATCCACTTGAAACCCTCCGGGCCGTCACTCATAATTACTGCCATTGCCTGTGGATGTTTCCCATTGCCCAATCTCGTCCAGCCAATGGTATTCCAATGATCGAAATAGTCATATTGATGGCCGTAGGCGAAGTGTTTGCGAGCATGGAGCAACTTGTCAATTAGCGATCGATGAGAGGGCATAACAATCTTATATCGATTGCCATCACGCCCCCAATCTTCATATTCTGCACCGTAATAATCGCCGTAGAAAACGCAGGGATAACCTTCTCTTCGCAATAGAATAATCGCATAAGCAAGAGGTTTAAACCAGGGTTCTACAACAGATTCAAGTGCTTGCAGCGGTTGGGAATCGTGGTTTTCGACAAACGTTACTGCATGAGTCGGTTGCTGCTGCATCATTGTACCGTCTAAGATGCGCCGCATATCGTAGTTACCACCCTGTTGGCTGGCGTAATGAAAGTTGTAATGCAGTGGCACATCAAAAACTGACATTTTGCCCTTAACTGAACCGACATACCAGTGCAGGATATCGATATTTGGTGCCCAATACTCACCGACAACAAACAAATCTTTGCCGATATATCCCTCCAATTCATCCAACCATTCTGGAAAAAACCAAGACGATATGTGCTTGATGGCATCTAAACGGAAACCGTCGGCACCTGTTGTGTCGAGATACCACTTACCCCAGCGTGTAATTTCATCTCGTACCGATTGATCCTGGAAATCCAGATCGCACCCCATTAAATATGCAAAATTGCCATTTTCTAGGGAAACATAGTCATCAAAAAATTTCCCTTCTACCAAATAGACTGTACTGCGATCGTCTGGAGTGTATTCGTTGTAGTCTACTGCGTCAAAATGCCACCAGTGCCATTCAAATTGGGAATATTTACCTTTGCGTCCGGGAAAGTTAAAATTGGTGTAGCTTTTGATTTCTTGCAATCCACCTTTGGGATTTAGCCGATTGTGGTAAGGATAAGGAGTTGCCTTAAATATTTCTGCTGCATCTGCACCCATTTTGTGGTTGATAACTACATCGGCATAGACTTGGATCTGAGATTTGTGCAGGGTGGCGATCGCATCCAGATATTGCTGCTTAGTACCATATTTGGTGCGAATTGAACCTTTTTGGTTGAATTCTCCCAAATCAAATAAGTCGTAAACCCCATATCCAACGTCGCTTTGCCCACCCATTCCTTTGTAAGCAGGGGGCAGCCACAGTGCCGTAAAACCCGCATCTGCTAATTCTTGTGCTTGATTTTTCACCTCATCCCACAGGGTTCCTCGATCGGGAATGTACCAGTGGAAATATTGCATCATCGTGCCGTTGATATCTGCCATTTTGCACCCTTGCCTTGAGAGGATACTGACAATTTCAACCGATCTTAGGCTACAGCCTTGCCCATTGTCACTGTATCCGCATTAATTTTTTCTAAAACTCCGGTTTGGGTGTGATTAAAGTTTTGTTACATTCCTCAACTATAAAATCTTTTGACGTTTGTTTTCGAGATATCTTTTAATATATTCGTCGTTAAAGATCGATCGCCTGACTGTTGGAATAATACTTGAACTTGAGTACACACAAAAAGCCCAAGTCCAAGTTATTCAAGTTCAAAGCAAAGATTACCGGGAATCAAAACAATTCAACCTGCACTCGATCCCCACGTTTCCACGGTTTGTTGCAACCCTTCTCGGTAGCTGGGATAGCGTGGAGTCCACCCAAACTGCTTGCGGAATGAGTCGCCCCCAACGGTAGTAGAAAGCTTTAACAAATCCACTTGGGTTTCAGCAGTTAAGGGTTGTCATCTGGCAAAAGGCTGAACTAAGTAAATCAACGTAATTAAAAGTAAAACTATCTCCATCTCCATATGTTATAACCCCGAATTCTTTAAGAATTCGGGGTTCTGGCTATTCTGTTTGCTTGAGGTGGCTTACTTAGAGGCTATTCAGTTTTAGGATTGGACAGGACGCGTTGGGGAAGAGCAAGAACCAGGCTAGTATTAACTTTACGAACTTTAATTTCATAGCTTTTTTCCTCCTTCTTTGTTTTCGTTAGTGGGAGACTGGGTTTTCCTTTTCCGTAGCTCACTAGCTACATCAACAAACGCTATAACAAAATGCGCCCCGCTCTCAGCCTTCCTCCATGCATCCCTCCCTTCCGGGAAGCTTTTGGATCTCAGAAACAAAAAAATTTGTTTGTAGGGATCCTCCTCATAGATTCAACGAACCTATACACTTATTGTAGAGTGCTTTTCATGGATTGAGTAGCGGCGGATAACCGAACATGGCTAGCGCCAAATAAAAGGAAGAATCTAGGCCGTTTTACGGTGGGGAGTTGTCAAATACTAAACTAAGTGCATCATTCGGCGAGTGAAATCGCTGTATAGAGTCAAACTTTCGTCCGCCTCCGCAGACAAGCGAGATCGACCTGTATCATTAATCTCACTGTTGAATCATGCTACAAATTTCTAACACAGTGTTCATAGACGATCGCGAAATCGAGATTAGTGCGATTCGCTCTCAAGGCGCGGGGGGGCAAAATGTAAATAAGGTGGCGAGTGCGATTCACTTGCGCTTTGATATCCCAGCTTCCTCATTGCCCGATCGCTACAAGGAGCGTTTGTTGCAAATCAACGACCAGCGCATCACCTCCGAAGGTGTGATTGTCATCAAAGCTCAGGAACACCGCAGCCAGGAACAAAACCGGGAGGAGGCCTTGAGACGGCTGCAAGAACTGATTAAAAGTGCGATCGTCATACCGAAAAGGCGCAAACCCAGCAAAGCGACTCGTAGTTCCCAGCGCAAGCGTCTCGACAGCAAAACCAAGCGAGGGCAGATTAAAGCTCTGAGAGGGAAAGTCACGGATTGAGGGATGAAAGGGCCTTGTCAGGCTCTAGACATCGATCAGTTGCAGTTAATTTCGGTCGAAATGGATGATTGCAGGCTCGGTTGCAGTTAGTCCTGGGTTTGTGTTGCACTTAATTCTGGCTGAACTGTAATTTCAGTTGCAATTAATCCATCCTCAAAAATCGCAGCATTGCAGGGACAGAGCGTTTAGTGTTGCAGGTCGCTACACATAGGGGAGAAAATCTATAGCCTAGTACCAGAACTGTTGCGCGATCGCCTGATCTACAATTAAGACAGTGGGCTTCGACTTTTAATCGAAGCAGAATCTTGAGGAATTTATGGCAATTAAGGTGATTGGTGCAGGTTTTGGACGAACGGGAACGCTATCTCTCAAAGCTGCTTTAGAAGAACTCGGTTTTAGTAAATGCTACCACATGGCAGAACTTCTAACACACCCTTCTGATGTAAAGTTCTGGGAGGATGCCACTCAAGGAAAACCTGTCAATTGGGATGCTTTGTTTGATGGCTACCAAGCAATAGTAGATTACCCAGGTTATCGTTACTATAGTCAACTTATGCAGCACTATCCTGATGCTAAAGTTCTGTTGAGTATTCGAGATGCAGATAGTTGGTATGAGAGTACCTTGAAAACCATCTACCGAGCAGGGCCAAAAGGTTAGGAGAAGCTAAAGATGGCTTTATCGCTCCCGTTTTCTCCCAAGCTGCGGAGTCTAGTTCGCATCTTCCGCATGGCAGATAAAGATGTTTGGGTGAAGGATTTTCAAGGGAAATTTGAGGATAAGCCCTACGCGATCGGAATTTTCAATCAACACATTGAAGAAGTCAAACGTTTGGTTCCACCAGAGCGGCTGTTAGTTTACCAAGTGAAGGAGGGTTGGGAACCCTTGTGTCACTTCCTTGGCGTATCTGTTCCTCCTGACAAGCCTTTTCCACATCTCAACGATCGCGCCACATTTCAACAGGCATCAAAAGAGCTTTACTAGCATTGAAGTTCCTGCCTAATTAAAAATTACTTATTATCACGATGTACCTTTCCCCCCCTTCCAGCGGTAGGTTCGATCCTGGTCGGGTTAAGGGCGATCAAACTTACAGCCTGACTCAAAATTGTATCAGCAGTAATTTTTTAACTGTTGGTTTGGTTGGATTGCTTCTTCGGGCCAAAACTCTCTGGAAGTTCATCTATTTTTTGTATTTGTAGTTCTCGGCAAATTGCTTTCAACTGTTCGAGAGAAAATTTGGGTTCTGTTGCTCCAGATATCCATCTGTGATAGGTGGCGCGGGGAATGCCACATTTAAAAGCGAACTCATCTTGTGATAAGTCGGTTTTGTGGATTCTTAGGGCTTCCAATGGTGAATTGCCCTCCTGTCTTCGTTCTTTTCTTGATGACATTGGATCGTAAAATCTCATATTGAGATGTCATGCTTGACAAAATTAAATTGACATCTCATAATGAGACAAAGGTGACATGACAAAGGGCGGCTCAGCGAGCCTCGTTTCGTCAAAATGCAGGTTTGAATAACCGCTTTATTTTTCGTGTCTATCAATTGTGCTTGCATAGCCAAGCGTATTGTCGGGGGCAAGGGCGCATACCTCAAGCCTCTTTTCCTCAACGCCGAGGAGGTGATGCCATGTAAAAGGTCGATCGACCTCACAGGACAACACAACTCAAAATTGTATCAAAGATCCAGACCAAAACTTCTCCTTTGCGATCGCACAACTTCCGTGCTATGGTGCCCTTTCTCGAACCATTCCAGATCATGTCCACATCAATTGACAACTTCTACCTAGGCGATGTCGCCTCCAACTTTCACTTTGCAGGCCCGCTGCTAGACTTTGAAGAAGAAATCCAGAATCAATCTCCCTTTCACGATTTAGACTACCTGACAGGCGAAATTAAAAGGGGATTTCTAGACTACGTGCGGCAAGGAATCATGCTGGACGCGATCCGAAAACTGCGATTGTACAAAGACAAGTTCAAAACTTTTAAAAGTTACTGCGAACAAGCTTTAGGCAGGCAGTATTTTTACTGCACGCAAATTATCAAAGCTGCTGGCATTTGCCTGCGCTTAATTAAAGCCGGATTTGAGATTTTGCCTAGCTGCGTCGCTCAAGTTGTCCCTTTGTTCAAACACGCAATTACCGACCAATATGGCGACTGTCGTTTACAGGAAAAGTGGCAAGAAGTTGTCGATGTCATACCAAAAGAAAGGATTACCGCAGTAACTATTGCCGAAACCGTTGACAACAATCCCAACCTCCGGCTCAAACAAATTCGCATTAAAACCGACACCTACGCCCTTTTAACGAAAAAAGCAGCCGCAGCCGGACTGTCAATTTCGGAATTTTTGGCAAGGTTGGTTGGCGAATACAATCCCAGAAATTTAGACCAGCCAGCGGAACATACTCCCGAACAAGAGGAGATTTTAGACCAATTAGACGCGGAGTTTAAGAAGCCGGCCACGGAACCGACTTCAACTTCTGCCCCAGGAAAAGTTAAGTCTAAAGGTTTTGGAGTCAAAGTTGAGCCTAAAGGTGGTAAAAAGGAAGTTAAGGCGAAAACTTCGGAAAGGGAAGTTAAGGCGAAAACTTCGGAAGGTGAAGTTAAGTTCAAAAATCGGCAAAGTGAAATCAAAGCCGAGAAACAGTCGAATTCATTTAATGAGAAAAATCATGAAGTCATCTGCCCAAAATCCAATCATGCGTCAACTGAAATTAATGGAGGTTCAACTGAACGAAATTCAGTGCCACCTTATTAAAGCCACTGTGTTGAATTGGTGGCAAATAGTTTTGCCTGATGGACAAAAAATTGCGATCGAGCACGCGGGCGGCGGACACTGGATTTTTCGGGCTAACGGGCTTGAGAAATCTCATCCAGAAGTGCGACTAGCGGTGTTAAGGGCGATCGCCGAAGGCTGTCGCCGATAAGTTACGCCTAAGGACACGGCGCGGTGCCGTGTCCTGAGATGGACTGGCGGACTGGTGGGCTGGGGGCGATCGGCATTGCTTAAGGTTGCGATCGGAATTTCCCAACTCTTGGGCAAAGTTTAAGGTGCCGGCGTTGTGGGTAGACGGGTGGTGTCAGTATAAAGTTTTTCTACACATGGTCTATTCTCACAAACATGGTTTTATGGCTAAGACGATCGCCGACGCAACTAAAGTAGTATAGATTTTTATATGGAGTAGCTATGCCTTGAAATGAAACTAGCTGACTACATCACTGCTTATAAATACCCCATTAAAAGTAAGGTAGAACTGGTCGCTGAGTTTAAGCCTCACAGAAGAAGGGCGTGCCGAGACGAAGATGCTGTCATTGGTTACGCAGAAGTCAATGGACCCCGCTGATCAGAGAATTATTGGCATGGGACAGCCTGTAGCACCGTTGATTTTTCGCGCTCTTGAACAAAAACCCGATAGTTGGTTTTGGGCGTTGAGGGCAATTACTGCTTATAATCTCGTAAAACCTGAAAAGCGTAGTCGAAGGCCGCAAAGGGCTCAAGCGTGGATACAATGGGAAAAAAAACACGGTTATGAGCGGTAGGTTGGATTACCATAAAATTTTGAGATTTCCTATTGGGGAGATGGTGAAATATCAGAATGTTTTGGATTGCTAACAAAGCCGATTTAAGCTGATTTTGGTGTGCCATATGCTTGAGCTTCGTGAGTAGGTTTGTCTGGATATCGCAACTCCAGTTTACCTGCCTTTACCATCTTGCTAAGAAATCTAGAACGCAGATAGTTAGGAGTGTTATCTAGCAATTCTCCAAGTTCTCTAGTGGTTAAAAACCTGTCCTCACAAAGCTGTAGAATTGTTTGCTCCATGACCTCGTTGGACACTTTTCCCTTCTCTCTAACAGGAGCAGCAATTACTTTGAGCGACTCGAAAGGATCGGAGCTAACCTGCAAACGATCGGAGCTAGCCGGCAAATGATCGGAGCTAGCCGGCAAATGATCGGAGCTAGCAGGCAAATGATCGGAGCTAGCCGGCAAATGATCGGAGCTAGCCGGCAAATAATCGGAGCTAGCTTGCTCTGAATCAAACCCTGACAATACATCTTCCTGAACTTTTTTCTTAGTTAACCCATAAGCTTGACTAACAATGTCAGACTCTATATCAGGAGGTTCACCTGGAAAAAAGTAAAAGGTTCCGCGACTAGCGCCGTCTGACTCCAAGAAGCCATCTTTTACAAGTGCACATAATGCTTTTGTTAAATCGTGTGGATGAGTTGTAGTCATACACTTGAGCCTAGTGTGCGTCACTTTCCCCTCAATGGCTACTGTAGCTAAGGCCAGTCGTTGCTCATTTGATAACTCTCGAAATGATGATCCAAAACGCTCATCTAGTTCTCTTAGAGTTTCCTCTGGTAGGAGGTTGACCATAAGCATTGCCAATAAGGTTTGCTCTGGTTCCACTGTATCTAGTAACTGAGGCAATCGCCAGTGTTGCTGTTTCCAGTTGCGGTAAATTTTTGGAATACCAGAACCCGCCTGTTCACCAAGACCAACAAGCTGAAACATTTTTTGCAAGTTGCGATTACGACAGTCACTGGTACCACCACGCAAGGCATCTTCCAATGGCAATCGCATTGTGCCAGGGTTGCGAAATAAGAACATATCGGGACGCTTAACGATCAAAATCGGTACTCGCCCAGTATAATCTGCGTGGATTAGTGTATTAACTAATGCTTCGCGTAAGGCTTCATGTACTGGTGTTTCGTCTACTCGTTCTGCACCTTTGAGTTTGAATGGTACTTTCAGATCGGAAAATAGCTTTTGAATTACTTTTCGGTAAAAGTCATAAAGGTTGCCTGACCATGTTCCATCAGTAGTAACACGATCTACCCATCTGGCTTCAGTTCTAGGTTCTGGGCGCTCTTGATAATCCACTACATAGTTAGGTACAGCCTCAAGAATTGACGGGAGTTTGCCAAACATCAACAAGCCAGCTAGTGTCAGTCCTTCATCTCCAGTTTGGCGATCGCGCCTCCAACCACCTAGAGAGCGCAGAAATTCTTGATCGTCTAAATCGAGCCAAGGATGAGTAGGCTTGGTCGCCTTAAGCTGATTTCGATAAACTTTTAGAGTATTTTCATCTAAGTCATCGAAACCATATTTTTCTAATAATCGGCTATCTCTTACGTCCTCAACCTGCTCTGCCATCATTCTTTTGACTGTTTCTTCATCGCACAGGTAGTCTCCCTCGTAGTTTCGCCGATAAGTACCTTTTAAAGGATTCTGCCCTCTGTATACTGGGCGTTGCGCTCGGGATGCTCTTGGTACTTGTATGCGAATAACTTGCTTACTTTGTACTTCAATAACATCCACCATCCGATCATTGAGCAAATTAACACTGATCTGCTGGGGATTGTTCAATCCATCCCAGAGTGATTTGAGAACGTGAGGCGGATCGCCAATACCTGTAGCAACAAATTTACCTTTCGGCTTCTCATCAATTCCCAAAAATATTACACCGCCGTAAGTGTTAGCCATAGCAGCGTAAGATTCAAAGAAGCTTTTGGGCAGTTCGCCCTGTCCATCACGACCTGCTGCCTTCTTTGCTTCAATATCACAGCCTTCGGCTAGATCTTCAATGTCCAATATAGATAGGCTAGTCACTGTCGCTCCTCTGCACAACTATCAACATTAACCCCCTCTTATAAAAAATACTATACTATCGAATCCCTCGCGATATTTGATAATCTCCCACTTGGGATTGAGCGACCTAAGCTTGGTGTTAACCCTCTGTTTTCGAGTTTTCCACTCAGATTCTTCCTTCATTTCTGCTGGCTGCAATCAAGCTATAATTTAAGACCGTTCTCACAAAGGCTTATAGCAATCTTGCTCTACCCTGCTAACCTGTTTGCCACACCCTGATCTATCCGATCGCACCAAACCAAAATCACAGGCTAACCAGACATTAAGGATGTGATCGCCCTTGACCTATCAAACTCTAGCCGATCGAGCGATCGCCCTTTAAAATCCCACCATACCATAAACCGCTTCGACGAAACCGGACTCGTAAACTCTGGTTCCTTTTGATTTACACAACTTGACTCGAACAAGTGACCCTACTATGTCAACGTAGTGCTCTAACCAACTGAACTATGCGTCTGTTAATCACTTCAATTCGTGACATTTTCCCAGACTATACTCAAAAGACATCTCCAATAATCAACTTGAAATTCTTGTACCGAGGTAGCTGAATCTTAATTTCCACAGATGTCTAATACTCTGCCTTACTCTATTGGATGAAGCAATTTCTCAATTGTCTCCACTAACGTTTCAGGCTCAACAGGCTTGGGAAGATGTCTGTGAAATCCGGCTGCTAGTGCTTGCTGTTGATTTGCCTCACCTGCATACGCGGTGAGGGCGATCGCGGGAATCTCTCCTCCCTCTTGTGTCGATAGTTGTCTGATTTGACCAATCAACTGATAGCCATCGATTTGTGGCATCCCAATATCAGCAATCAAAACATCTGGCTTAAATTTAGTGAGTTGTTGTAGCGCATCTTTTGCTGAAGATACAGAGATCACTGTGGCTCCCGCTTGCTCCAAAATACATTGAACTAACTCTAAATTGTCTACTTCGTCATCGACGGCCAGGATACATAATCTAGCCAAGGGTGAAGTCTGAGCTTTGAGTGATAGATTATCGTTGCGATCGCTGTTTGCATCATTGCTTCTGGCTAATAAGGGAAGTGTGACAGTAAATGTTGCTCCCTGTCCTTCTCCAAAACTTTCGGCTTTGACAGTTCCACCATGTAGCTCAACGACGTGACGCACGATCGCTAATCCCAGCCCTAACCCACCAAAGGTTCTCGTAATACTGCTATCGGCTTGTCGAAATGTGTCAAATACATAGGGAATAAATTCTGGCTTAATCCCTTTCCCTGTATCCCGGACTTGAATTTGAGCATAGGAATCAATCGTTTTTAGCTCAACTTCAACTCGACCTCCAGTTGGGGTGAACTTAATGGCATTGGTGAGCAAATTCCAGACCACCTGTTGCAATCGGGTAGCATCTCCTAACACATCGCCCACATTTGGTTCTAGCTGAGTTTGAATTTGAATGTTTTTGGCTTCGGCGGCTAAACTAACTGTTTCGATCGCAGCTTTAAGAGTTGTTTTCAAATTAATAGGAGTAGAGTCCAAACTCAGCTTGCCTTGCAGAATGCGAGAAATATCCAGCAAGTCCTCAATCAGTTGAACTTGCAACTGGGTATTGCGTTCGATCGTTTCGAGAGCTACCGCCGTCTTGCTAGAATCCAGGTTTCCCCTTCGCAGCAGTCGAGTCCAACCCAGAATCGGATTCAACGGAGTTCGCAATTCGTGCGACAAGACAGCTAAGAACTCATCTTTAATTCGGTTAGCTGCTTCTGCTTGTGTCCGTGCTTGCAATTCTGACTCATAGAGCCGTGCTCGGTCGATCGACTGCGCCGATTGCTGTGCCAATGCCAAAACGAAAGCCTGATCGCTCTCACAAAGCTGGGGAACTGTGGAAAAACTGAGCGATAGTCCACCAACGGCTTGTCCTTCAATCAACAATGGCACTGAAATCCAGGCTTCTGAACCAACCTTGGCATAAGCTTGTGCTAAATCAGGATAACGGGCAATTCGGTTTTCGATAGTTTCTAGCCAAACAGGTTGCCCAGTTCGCACGGCTTCTGCGAGAGGATAGGGTGCATGAATCGAAAAACTGCGCTGAAATTCTCCTACGTGTTCAAAGCCAATCGATTGAATAATCTCCAGTTCGCTTGCATCTTCGTTTAATACGGCAACCAAACCAGAACTCGCTCCCAGTGCCGACATTCCCTGTTCAATAATGACCTGAGCCACTTGAGCCGAGGTTAGTGATTCAGACACAGCCGTCATCACCGCCAGCAGTCGAGCCGTGCGGTTAGCAGCGAGTTCGGCGGCTAATTTCGCTTGTTGTGTTTCATTATAAAGACGAGCGTTATCAATGGCGATCGCTGCTCGCTGAGCCAAATCTTCAGCCAGGGCAATGTCTTCCAAGCGATACCGGCGATCGGATTCAGTAAACACAAAGGTAATGCTACCCAACACGCGCCCGCGTGCCTGTAGCGGTGCAATGATGCAGGACTTTAATCCAATTCCACGTAAGATTTCCAGGTATTCACCATTCGGCACTGTGGCAACTAACTGTTCATCTGTAATCTCAATCCCAATTTCAACCTTTCCTGTTTGCATGACTTTAGCAATGCCATACCCATCATCGAGATGTCTGGGAAAGCGTTGAGCCAACTCCCAGCCAAACTTCACTTTTTCGGGATCTGAATGAGCAACTGCAACCCGACCAAGTGTGCGATCGTCATTCAGCAGATCGACACTACACCAATCTGCAAAATAAGGAACTGCCAGCTTTGCAACGCTTTGGAGAGTTTGTTCATACTCTAGGGAAGAGGAAAGGACAGCACTCACTTGGGCTAAAAATGCTGATTTTTCCTGAGAAACCTCTGCTAAAGCACGGGCTGCCTGTTCTTGAACAAGCTGTACTCGTTCGTCTTCGGTTTGCTTGCGTTCAGTAATGTCGCTAAAAGCAGCAATGATATTGATAATTTGTCCCTCTGCATCAAACAAAGGGGAAGCATTGATCGAGAGAATCCTGCGAGTTCCATCGGCATGGCTAATGCCATGTTCAATACCATAAACAGGCTCACCTGTTTGCATAACCCTCGCAAACGGCAGTTCATCTTCTGGGAAAGGATGACCTTCCACGGTTGTAATGAACCAGGATGGATCGTTATAGCCTCGCTCCACAATGTCGCTGCTAGTTAATCTTAAAATCCTCTCTGCTGCCCTATTTGCGGCAATAATCTGTCCGGTAGAATCTAAAATAGTGATGCCATCAGGAATAGTTTGGAAGATGCTGGATAATTGCGCTTCACCCTCACGCAGAGCAGTTTCTGCCTGCTTGCGTTGTGTAATGTCGTGCATCACGACAACAGCACCCTGTTTTTCGCCGTTGGCGGCAATAATTGCCTGTCCAGTTGCTAACAGCATTCGCGCAGTTCCCTGCTGCGGAACAATCATCATTTCCACATCACGAACGTTTTGCCCTTGCAATGCCTGGAACAGGGGAATATCCTCTGTATTCATGGGTGTTTTGCCGTCAGGCAAATACAAGTCATAATATTGGGCCCACTGCTCGGGTGGTACTGGCTGTTGAGGTAATCCATGAAAATGTTTAGCTGCTTGGTTAAATACCGTCAATATGCCATCGGCATCGCAAGCCACAATTCCAGCTTGAACGTTGTTTAAAATTGCCGTTAAAAAGTCTTGTTCTTTCTGAAGAGTAGCTTCCACTTCCTGGCACTTGGCGATTTCGGCTTTCAATTGTCGAGCAAGTTGAGATGTTTCAGTCGTGTCTTGGAAGTAAATAAGTAAGCCCTCTTCACTCTTGATGAGGCGAATTATCAAACACTTGTTGAGTGAGGGGTAGTGTTCTTCAAACTCTATTGCAGTTTGCGTTGCGATCGCTCGATGACAATAATTATATAGCTCAGAGGTAAGATCGACCGAAAATATAATCCATATATTTTTGCCTATCAGGTGTTGCCTGTTCCTGTTTAAAAGCTGCTCTGCTTTATGGTTGACATAGGTGCAGTGCCACTCTGAATTAATAGAAATAAAAGCCTCAGCCATGTGATCGACTATCACCGCAAATCGTCGTGCTTCGAGTGCTTGGCAGTCCGTACATAGCTCTTGAGGAAAATTTACAGTAAGCTTTTCTCGATCGTTCAAGGAGTGTGTACGTTCTACATTCATTGCGGTTAGTCCTGCCTATTTACCTATTATGCCAGTTATTGTTAGGGAATCAAGATATAATATGCCCAAAACCTAAGTCATTCAGTGTTTAAGCACACGGGCGATCGCCACTCATGGGACAGCACCGCTAAAAATTCGTCTTGAATCCGGTTAGCGGCTTGTGCTTGAGGCCGTGCAAGACGATCGCATTCTAACTGTTGTTCTCTTTCTTTTTCTGCTTGCTTGCGCTTTGTTCACGGATGGGGATAGTGCCGACGAGAATCGGGCTATCGTTTCTTTAACACCGAACTCATGCAAACTACGCAACTGCCCAGCAACAGCCTCGACGAAACGTGGCGACTGTACTAAATCTCTGGCCTAGACATATTCTGTCATTCCTAATTAATAATGCCAAATCCACCAGTTTGGTTGTAGAAACAACAAAACCCGCTTTGTGGGCGGGTTTTAGGTGACAAAACTGGACTCTAAAAAGTGACCCCTACAATGGCATTGTAGTGCTCTAACCAACTTAGCTATGCGATCGCCTCCGCACTTATCCACCGTTAAAAATTTGCTTAGCGGTCAAATTTAACTCGGGAAACACCGCTGATTCAATCCTTTCCTCTGACCGAAACAGCTTAATTTGATACTCACCATCTACTAACTGATAAACCGATAAAGTAGGCTGTTTAGGATAACCAATATAACGGCTACACCCTAAACCCAAATAATCTACAATCCAATATTTAGGAATGCTTAATGCTTCACACTCAATCATTTTATGTGCACAATCATCCCGCCAATTTGTGCTGACAATTTCAATAATTAATTTAATCGAATTTTCCTGAGTAATAACTGATTCTCTTTCCTATCTAGACTCATTGGCTTCTACGGCTTGTTTATCTAATACAATCACATCTGGATCGTAGCCAGAGTTATCGTTAAATTTAATTGTAGATTCCTTCGGAATAAAGTAAGGAATTTGGTTGTAATCGCCTGATTTACAAACCCAATTCGGTCGCCTGAAAACCCGCACTCGCTGAATGTTTACCAGTTGGATTGGGCATTTCAACCATAAATCCGTTATGTAATTAATAGCGTCCGTTTTCTGGTTTCCATTCCAGGAATTCATCAAAAGTCATTAACTTAGATATTGCTTGAGTCATGGTAAAGTCTCCAATGCTCTAATATCATTAATATCATTTGATTCTGATTCAGTAGGGTGCGTCAGATTTTTAAGTTCATTATCTAACTAATAGGTTAATTGTCTAGGGAAAGAAAAAACTCTCGGTAGGAGGGCAAACCTAAAACCCTTGATTTATAAATGATGGAAATTTATGGACACAACTGGACTCGAACCAGTGACCCCTACGATGTCAACGTAGTGCTCTAACCAACTGAGCTATGCGTCCTC
>NZ_JAUBQR010000356.1:0-3849 GCF_036701385.1 Microcoleus sp. Pol12B4
CATATATTTGGCTGCCCAATGAATTTTTTATGCCTCAGTTTCTAACTGAGCCAGCTTTTCTTAGTCTAAACTCCAGTGACTTGACCATTTACAAGAAACCCGCAGCAGATATTGAAAAAGCAAGTCAAAAGTCAGTCCGATCGCCCCAATGACAATCAGCCCCACAAAAATTTCATCGGTTCGGAGAAATCGACCTGCGACGCTGATCCGGCGACCCAAGCCTTCGGTTGCTGCAATCAATTCCGAGACGATTACCAATTGCCAAGCCGCAGCTAGGTTGATGCGGCTAGCATCAAGAATTCCCGGCAAAACGTGGGGAAAAATAACTTGAGTGAGGATTTCCCAGCGATTCCCACCCAACATATAAGTAGATTCAATCAAGTCTTTTGGAACAAACTTGACTGTATCCATCACCATCAGCGAATTGAAGAAAAAGACGCCGATAAATATCAGCATTATTTTGGGTTCTTCGCCGATTCCCAAGTAGAGAATTAATAGGGGAATGAATGCTGGTGCGGGCATATATCGCATCAAGCCGAACATGGGTTCCAGCAAGGCGCGAATACTGGGAAAACTGCCCATCAGCACGCCAATTGGTATAGAAAAAACCAAGGCGAACAGAAAGCCCACTCCCACCCGCCACAAACTCGCTACTGTGTCTTTCAAAAGTTCACGAGTGTTCCACAGCCGACCAAATGCCTCTAAAACTTTGCCGGGGGAAGGCAAAAATTTGGGGTCTACGTTGGCGAAGGTTGTTACTAGCCACCACAGCAGCAGCGGCAGTGCGATCGATGTTACCGTTAACCCAATATTGAGGGGTGGTGGTATCTCTTCCGCAATCCGCCAGAAAACGGTGGGATTTAGGCTTTTTTGCTTGAGGTGGGATTGGATAGATCGGGGTTCGGGATTTGGTGGCATGATTTAATTGCAGAACGGTTTAGCGAGTAATTTGAGTAGCTTTGGGGAATTTAAAAAAGGAATATTTTTGAAATTTTATTGTGTCGGCAAAATCGTAAATTCTGCCTTCTAGCTTTTACCTTCGGAATAAGCCTTGATAAAGCGATCGTCAAATAATTTGCTGATATCGGGTTGGGTTTTTGCTAAATTTACATCTACAAGAAATTTAGTCATTTCTGCCGCCGCAAACTGCAATGATGTCATGTCATTTCCCGGTTGAAAGGCTTTCAAGTTTTCCTCGATCGTAAATATCTTAGTGCCGTTTTCATATTCTTTGTATTCCTCAACACTAACTCCGGCGCGGTTGGCTAGAATATCGTAAGATTTTTCTTTATTGGCTTTCATGTATTCCAATGTTGCAAACCAGGAATTGACCAGGGCTTGCACTCGATCGGGGTGTTCGCCGATAAACTTTCGCGTGAATACCAAATGGTCGGAAATCGCCCCCGGAAAATCTTTTGAACTAAACAGTTCCTTGCTGTTCGAGCGTTTTAATGCCTGCGTGGTAAACGGCGCAAATACTGCCACCGCATCGACTTGTCCTCCGACGAAAGCCGCCGCAGCTTTGCCGGTTTCCAGCGGTACAAATTGAATGTCCCGCACTGATAAACCTGCTTTTCTCAGCCCCAACAGCAATAAAAAGTGATCGACTGTACCTTCCTCGGCTGCAACTTTTTTTCCTTTCAAATCGGCAACGGAATTGATGCCTTCGGCGACAATCACTTTGTCATTTCCCGTCGAGTTGTCGTTGACTAAAACAATTACTTGGTCGGCGCCGCCTGATATGGAGTTTACTGTATCGCCGAGGGTTTGGCTGTTAGCATTTATCTGTCCTGCTGTGAGGGTGCTGATAGATTCTAAGTAGCCGTCAAACCATTTTAAGTCTACAGGAACATTGTTGGCTTCAAATATCTTTTGTTCTTTGGCAATTTGCCAAGGAAACCAGCCGGGCCACGCGCTGAATCCGAGACTAACTGAATCAGCACTTAATGAAGAAGCTGCTTCGCTTTCAGTTGTTGTTTTGATATAAATTGCCGGGTTGACGCAGCCTACAGCGAAAAACAAGGTGATGAAAAACATGGCGCAGTAGCACAACGGCGATCGCGTTATTTTGGGCGAGGAATATCGGATATTCATAGCATATTCTGGTTGCTGGTTAGAGGTGAATATGTCGATCGAGCTTTTGCGCCTTCTTTGGCTTCCTTAGCTTCCGCAAACCCCCTTGATATACAAGGATAAAGCCCGAGAGCTAACGAACCGAGTCTTGCTGACCGATCGCGTTTCTCCCGGGCTTTTATCCCGCCGTGTAACTGGCTAGCGTTTCCCTAAAATTAAAATCTTGGGAGAACCAGTCTGCTTCTCTCGGACCAGCACTTAAAATTTCTAAGCTGAGTTAGAAACTGATTCAAATCGGAACCCTAGAAGCGGTTAAGTTTTTCGTTTTTTGTCTGTATAAGTCTTGTTTGCAACCCAAGGAGTTATTCAAGACTGTCAGTAACAGCAATGCACTTAGCTTTTTGAAAGGTAAGCATACTGTAGTTTGCAATCTTACTAGATTGCTACGTTTCAAACGGTAACAGCAAACTTGATGCGGAAATGTGTAAAATGTTACAAAAAACGTTTTTTATCGAAGCTGTAAAATAAAAGTTTTTGGAAGATTAAACCGGGCGATGAGATGGCGATTGGAAATCGCGAAGTTTAGTCGCACAAAAAGACGAAATCCGCAAGGTCAGGGTTGAATATTTCTCAAGGAATACTTCGCTCTCTCGACTAGATGCAAGTACGATCGACAATGCGGTAAACTAAGTTTCTATTTGTAAGAACGATCGCCTGGCACAGCCTTTGAAGTCATTTCTTCAATCTAAAATCTAAAATCTAAAATCGACCGAGTTAATTGACGGTGCACTATGGAAAAATTTAACTACAGCAACAATCTCGACATTCATTCGCTGCTCGATCGCTACCGCACCGGCTCGATCGCGCCTGCAGATGCGATCGCGAGCGTGTACGAGCGGATCGAACGCTATGCAGATCCGGCAGTATGGATTTATTTAGCACCGCTGGCGGAAACCCTGGAACGCGCCAAAGCCTTGGAAAACCTAGACCCGCAACAATTGCCGCTCTACGGGATACCTTTTGCGATCAAAGATAATCTCGATTGGGCGGGCGTTCCGACTACGGCGGGATGTCCTGGGTTTCCTCGCACTCCAGCGCGATCGTCCGCAGTCGTAGAGCGTTTGTGCGCGGCAGGTGCGATCGCTATCGGCAAAACCAACATGGATCAGTTTGCCACAGGATTAGTGGGAACCCGCACACCTTATGGAGTTTGTCGCAATCCGTTCGATTCGCGCTACATTCCGGGCGGATCGAGTTCAGGTTCCGCAGCAGCAGTCTCCGCCGGATTGGTGAGTTTTGCTCTGGGTACCGATACCGCAGGATCGGGGCGGGTTCCCGCTGCTTTTACCAACATTGTCGGCCTGAAGCCAAGTTGCGGCTCGATCAGCACTCGCGGCCTACTACCAGCGGTGCGATCACTCGATTGCGTTTCTGTGTTAGCTCTCACCTGTGCGGATGCGGCCTCGGTGCTGCAAGTAGCCAGCGATTTTGACGCTGAGGATGCGTTTTCTCGCCACCCTGAAACGAAAGTTTTGCCGGATTTATCCCGCTTGCGGGTGGGAGTTCCGGCAGACGGCGAACTCGAATTTTTCGGGAATGCAGAAGCCGAACAGCGCTACCGGGAGGCTCTGGCGCGCTTGCAATCTTTGGGCTGCACGATCGCACCTATTGACTTCAAACCCTTTGCGGATGCTGCCGAACTGCTCTACGGCGGGCCTTGGGTAGCAGAAAGGTTGGCCGCGATCGGCGATTTCCTCGACGCGCACCCAGAGGATA
>NZ_JAUBQR010000357.1:0-3809 GCF_036701385.1 Microcoleus sp. Pol12B4
TAAATCCTCAGCATTTAAGAAATTGGTTTGCTAACTGTTGCTATTGTACCTCATAACAGCGGAAAACGCTGTAATAAGTACGTAAAAAAGTACGTAAAAATCCCTACAGCAAAATAGGGCGATTGTCCTACCTTTCTGATTCTTGCGAGTAAAAGGTATATTTACACTTTATTGTAGGCTACACAGGTAGATTCGAGCTATTCTAGAAACATACTTCATTCCCGATCGCATTATGGTTGCCTTACCCGATCGCCCATCGATGAGTGCAGAAGAATACCTGGCTTGGGAACCCACCCAAGAGGAACGCTACGAGTATTGGGATGGCGAAGTAGTCGCGATCGGAGGCGAAACCCGCAATCACAATCGGATTTGCATCAACTTCTTCAAGCTATTAGATGATAGCCTTAATCGCCCCTACGAAATTTACATTATAGATGTAAAAGTTCAAGTCCAACCAGGAAAAAAGTATTTTTATCCTGATGTTGTGGTAACTTGCGACGAGCATGATAAAGATCCGCAATTAGTGCAATTTCCTTCCTTAATTATCGAAGTTTTATCGCCTTCCACAGAAGCAGCAGCTCGCGGCATTAAATTTGCTAAATACCGCCAGTTTCCAACACTGCAAGAGTATGTCTTGGTGCAAGTTGAACAGCCAGCAGTAGAGATATTCCGGCGCAATCAACAGGGGCAATGGGTTCTCTCCGAGTATGGTTTGGGTGATTCCTTGCAACTTGAATCGGTGAATCTAGAAATTGCGATCGCCGATTTATATCGCCAAGTACAATTTTCTTAAAAATTCGGTTTATAAGGAATTTGATATTAATTAGCCTAGGGACTTTTTTTATTATTTGAACCAACCGCGAAGACGCGAACAGCACGAAGAAAGAACAGTATCTTCTTCTTTCTCCTTCTTCGCATCCGCGTGCCTCGCGGTTCATTTAATCTTACTCCCGATTCATAAAAACCAGGTTTCGGGGCCCCGATGCGTAAGTTCAATTTAAACAAACTGGCCCGTTGGAGTCGATCGCACCCGACGTATCCCAATCACCGACGGCATCGGCGATCGACGCCTGTCATTTTCAATATTACTAGGCCACAAACTGCCGCGAGACACACTCCGAGTCTGATTGAAAACAGCACCGTTCAAATCCAACATTTCAATTTGCCGACTCAGTACAGTACCATCATCGATCGGGCAATCTTCCCCCGGATGCTGCACCGAAAGCAATAGCGTATCTCCCACAAAAGTCGGCCCCGTCATTTCGCACCGATTCGGGCCGTAAGCAAACGGAATTACTGTTCCTGCATTCGGCCCAGAAGTCGGAATATAAAACAGCCAATTGTTGCCGAAAACTCCAGTAAAATCTGACACATTTCCAGTCTTGTTGTGGTCGATCGCCGTTGGCTTTCCAGCCGCACCGACATCAAAACCGTTATGCGTGCTAGTAGACATATCAGTCACGCCCCAAATGTTACCTTGAGTGTCAAAAGCCAAATTGTCTGCACTAGCAAATCCCGCCCCAGCTACCGAACCCGCTTCTCCACCTTGAGCCAGACGCTGCCAGCGGAACGTCAAACCTGCCCCATCGGGACTGTCTTCAATTATTTTGTAAAGTCCTCCCGACTGCTGAGTGCTGTTGACGGCGCTACTGTATTTAGCAACAGTAAAAATGCGAGAATCTGGATAGCCGTCGCTTCCGGGTGCGGCGTCAGTATAAGCAATAAAAACTTCCTTAGTAGTAGGATTGATTTCCAAATCTTCCGGCCGCGCCGTCGGAGTGCCACCAATCAAATTAGCAGCTAAAAAAGCATCAACTAAAACAGCACCTTGGCTGCTGTAAAAATTAGCAAGAGTTTTATTTTGGTAGCCCGGAAGTGCTGTTGCTTCATTGGTTGTATCTACTACAAAAGAACCGCCGTCTTCGGTTTGGCCAGCAATTCCGGCGCGTTTGGGCAAGCGAGTATTTGCATCTCTTTGAGCTTTGCCAAAACTTGCTAATTCCGCCTCGCCAACTTTAGAAGGACGCACCGGATTTGTCGGGGTATTTAATGTCAGTGGCAGCCATCTTCCAGTACCGTTGCGGTTGTATTGGGCAACGTACAAAATGCCGTCTTCAAATAATCGGCTGTTGTTTTTATCTGCGGGATTGGTGACAGTACCGTTGCTGACAAATTTCCATGTGTGTCCGCCGCGCCGATCGTCCCCCATGTACCCTATTAACTTGCGGCCTGCTTCAGCGCGAATCCCGACGTTTTCGTGGCGGAAACGGCCCAACCATGTGTGCTTCCGGGGGCGGAAACTGGGATCTAGGGGCTCGACTTCTACCATCCAGCCGTATTTTTCGCCGACTAAGCCGAATTCCTCACCGATAGTGCCCTTGGCGTAGCCCGTTTGGCCGCCGTTGGGTTTGATGTTTTCCTGAACTCCCACGAAGAATAGTTCGCTACCTTGGAAATTTTCTTCGGCGGAGAGGATTGTGCCCCACGGAGTTGTGCCGCCGGAACAGTTGTAGGCTGTACCGATTATCCGGTTTCCGAGCCCGTCGCTGTTGACTTGCGCGAATACTTGGGTAGCAGCAGGACCCGTGCCGATGAGGTAGTTGTCGTCGCCTTGTCTGCTTCCCCAGGAGGTGACATCTTTGTATTTGTCGGAACGCTGGCTGTTGATTGCGAGGCCGGAAAGTCCGTGGATACGGCGGTTGAGGGAGTCGCCGGCGATCGCCTGAAATCTACCGTTAGACTGTTTGGTGATGCGGACGATCGAACCACCGAGATTGTACAGAAATTCGCCGAGGGTAGCCTGATTCTTTACCGATAAATCTATACCGAGGACGGCGCGATCGCTCGCCGGAAATGGTGCCAGATCAGACGGCGCTTCCGGCGCCACTTTCGACATCGGGAAGGATACGTACTCGTGGTTAACCCAGAGATAACCGTCGTCATTGCTGCCGCGAATGCCTACAAAGCCCGTGTAGTCGTTGTTGTAGCCGAAATAGTCTGCCGGATCGGGAAAAACTCGATCGCCCCAGCGGAGAATCACGTAACGTTCGTATTCCGGCGGCACAACCACATCGTCAACAACCCTGTAACTCGTTAATCTAGTCTCCTGTGAGGCCGCCATCACAGTTCCCTGTCCCCCCGGCGCCATCGCCATGAAGCTGGGCAGTTCTCGATAAATTGGCAGCGGGTGGGGAAGTCTTACAGGAGTGAAAGATAGCGAAACTACAGCTTCGGCCGAGGTGGAATTGATGCCGAATAGTGTTTTAGTTACTTGAGGGGCAAGCACAGTGGTAGCGGCACTGCTGCCGAAGAAAATTAACAGTTGTCGGCGAGTTATTTTAGACATAAATTCCTGTTCAGCCCAACTTCCGTAATCTGATGATTCCGTATGAAACTCTATCACTGTTAAATTAAGGGAACTTAACCTGAAGATTAATTAAAATAGGGAGATATTTAGGTTAATAAAAAGTTAAACATTGTAATTGGCAACTGGTAATTGGGAATAGAGAGAGATTCAGGAAAAAATATATATCCGTGTATCCGTGATTTCCGTGTCGTGCTGTTGGTTATTTGTTATTTGTTATTTGTTACCAATGCCCGATGCCCGATGCCCGATGCCCAATGGCCCATTACCAATATTTTAATCATCTCGAAAACCCGGATCATTTTCTCGGGATGTCGATCGACTAGGCGCAGGTGCATTAATCACTTGCGAGAAACCCGAATTTGCGCGCGAAGTATTGCCGTCTCTGAATCCCAGCAGCAATTGAGCATCGGCAAAATATCTAGTCCACTGTTCGATTCTCGCA
>NZ_JAUBQR010000028.1:0-41799 GCF_036701385.1 Microcoleus sp. Pol12B4
GTGTTGGCAGCAGTGCCAAGAAACTGGAAAGATTGAAACTTTTGAGTTAGGAACGCGGGATATATGCGATCGCTTCCGGGTTCCCGACAAACTCTATGGACGAGAAACTGAAGTAAAAACGCTCATACAAGCCTTTGAAAGAGTCAGCGAAGGTGCAACAGAAATCATGCTAGTTGCAGGTTTTTCAGGAATTGGAAAAACCGCAGTTATAAACGAAGTTCATAAACCCATAGTGCGGCAACGGGGTTATTTTATTAAAGGAAAATATGACCAATTTCATCGCAACATTCCCTTCAGCGCCTTTGTGCAAGCATTCCGCGATTTAATGGCGCAATTGCTATCCGAATCAGATAAGCAATTAGAAACATGGAAAAGCCAGATATTAACTGCATTAGGAGACAACGGACAAGTCTTAATTGAGGTAATTCCTGAGTTGGAAAATATTATCGGTAAACAGCCAGCCGCCATTGAATTATCGGGAACAGCAGCCCAAAATCGCTTTAATCTCTTATTGCCCAAATTTGTGCAAGTCTTTACCAGTCAAGAACATCCGTTAGTCGTGTTTTTAGATGACTTGCAATGGGCCGATTCCGCATCACTGAACTTGCTGAAATTATTGATGCAAGATGCTGGGTATCTATTAATATTAGGCGCGTATCGAGATAATGAAGTCTCCCCCGTACATCCATTCATTTTAACAGTGGATGAAATTGTAAAAACTGGGGCAGCGGTGAATACAATTACTTTACCACCCTTAAGGCAGCCTGATATGAATCAGTTGGTGGCGGATACACTGAATTGTGAATCATCTCTAGCCCAGCCTTTAACAAAATTGGTCTATCAAAAAACTCAAGGTAATCCTTTTTTTGCGATCCAGTTTCTCAAAGCATTACATGATGACAAGTTAATTAGCTTTGATTTCGATATTCAATATTGGCAATGCGATATTGCCCAAGTGAAGGCTTTAGCAATTACTGATGATGTCGTTGAATTCATGGCATTGCAACTACAGAAATTGCCCAAAGAAACTCAGGATAGTCTCAAACTAGCGGCTTGTATTGGGGCGCAGTTTGATTTGAATACCTTAGCAATTGTCAGTGAGAAATCACCAGACAGTAGCGCCACAGCTTTATGGAAAGCCTTGCAGGAAGGTTTGGTAATTCCTACTACCGAAATCTATAAGTTCTTTACCCAATCTGATAGCGAGGAAGTTTTCAATGATTTCGCTAATCCGACTTATCGATTTTTACACGATCGCGTCCAACAAGCGGCTTATTCATTGATTCCTGACGAGCAAAAACAGCAGACCCATTACCATATTGGGCAACTACTCCAACAAAACTTATCAGAGATAGAAAAAGAGGAAAAGCTGTTTGATATTGTCGGGCATTTAAATTTAGGAATTGAGTTCATGACTCAAGCAGAGGAACGGGAAGCCTTAGCCAGATTGAACTTAGCAGCCGGACAGAAAGCCAGAAATTCTACAGCCTATGCAGGCGCCAGAAGTTTTGTGAAAACAGGGCTGGATTTACTCACTGGAAACTGTTGGCAAACTCAGTATGAATTAACCCTGAATCTTTATGTGGCTGCGGCTGAAACGGCTTACTTAAATGCTGATTTTAATGGCATGGAAGAAATGGCAGCCCAGGTTTTGCGATCGGCGAAAACAATACTAGATAAAGTCAAGATATTTGAGATTCAAATCAACGCACTGACAACTCAGAGTCAGATGTTAGAAGCGATCGCTATCGGCACCAACGCCCTAGCACAATTGGGGATTGAACTTCCCTATCAAACTGACGAAGCATTGACACGCATTGCATTACAAAACCTTGCCACCCACCTGGAGGGCAAACAGATCGAGGAACTGGTTAACCTTCCCGTGATGAGTGATCCTCGGACAATTGCGGCGATGCAATTGTTAGGCATCTTGTTTCCGGCTATTTTTATGGGAAATCCTGCCTTGCAGCCTCTGCTTTGTGCCACAATGGTCAGTATATCACTTCAATTTGGCAATGCACCAGCATCAACAATCGGGTATGTGGGTTATGGCATTGTGCTGTCTAGTTTTTTCGGAGAAGTAGAAAAAGGTTATCGCTTTGGGCGAGTAGCATTGAGCTTACTCGATCAGTTGAATTGGCCAGAATTTAAATGTATCACTTTACTTTGGTTTGGCTGTTTTATTCAGCATCGTCAAGAACCACTGAGGGCAACAATCCCAACGGCGAAAAAAGGGTATTTAGTCGGGATGGAAACAGGTGATTTTCTCAATGCTGGCTACTGCGTCAGTAGTTATTTATATAATAATTTTTTTTCCGGGGCAGAGATTGATGATTGGCACGCAGAAATAGAAAATTACTGTGTTGTCTTAACGACTGTGAAGCAATATTCCCCTATGTTTTACGTGAAGATGACACAACAGACGGTGCAGAACTTGAGGGAAATTGTCAATCAACCGGATTTGTTAATCGGTCAGGCTTATGATGAAACCGTGATGTTTCCTCAGCATAATCAGAATAGAGAGCTTACTGCACTCGCTCTTGCCTATAACTACAAACTAATGCTTGCCTATCTCTTTGGCAACTACACCAACGCCCTAGACTACATTGCTCAAGCAAGCCTCTATTTGAGGGTGGCGGCAGCAATGATTCATACTCCGGTTTTCCATTTCTATGCCGGGTTAACCTACTTGGCAGTCTGCTCTACGCAGTCAGAAATTGAGCAAGCGAACAGTCTCGCTTTGGCAGAAACCCATCAAACCACTTTGGCTCAATGGGCACACCAGGCGCCGATGAATCACAAACATAAAATTGACTTGGTAGAAGCAGAAAAATGCCGGGTTTTAGGCAAGAATTATGAAGCTGGAGATTGGTACGATCGCGCTATTTCAGGAGCCAAACAAAATAGTTATATCCAAGAAGAAGGTTTAGCAAACGAACTAGCTGCCAAGTTCTACTTAGATTGGGGGAAAGAAAAAGTTGCACAATCTTACATGATTGAGGCTTATTACTGTTATTCCCGTTGGGATGCAAAGGCTAAAGTAGCTTATTTAGAACGCCACTATCCACAACTACTGAAAGCTATTCTCCAACCTGCTAACTTTGTAATCACATCTGGGACAACAATCAACCCTACCTGGATGGGAAGCCTAGCTACCGTCAGTAGTAGCGAGAATGTATGGTTGGATTTTCCAGCAGTAATGATGGCGGCACAAGCTATTTCACAAGAAATTGAATTAGAGAAACTGTTAGCCACTTTGATGCAGATTACGCTTGCGAATGGGGGAGCACAAATTGGTTGTTTAGTGCTTCGCCAAGACCGACAATGGTTAGTCGTCGCTCAAACCGCACAAAAGCAGACAAAAACATTAGAAATTCCTCTGGAACAATATCAGGAAATTCCTCATAGTTTGATTTATGCGGTGGCACGAACTCAAGCGACGGCTGTTTTTGACAACTTAAGTACAGCAGACCAATTTGCAGGCGATCGCTATATTATCGCTCATCAACCTAAATCAGTTTTATGTACTCCCATTATTCGCCAAGGAAAACTCGTCGGTATTTTTTACTTAGAAAATAACTTAACACTCGGAGCATTTACAAATGAGCGAGTAGAAATTCTCCAGATACTCGCAGCTCAAGCAGCGATCTCTATTGATAATGCTCGTTTATATAAACAAATAGAGAAATATTCCCAAAGCTTAGAAGCAGAAGTAGCGCAAAAAACGGAAGATTTAAGCCAAAAAGCTTTTGATTTAGAGCAAGCATTTAAAAACTTACAACAAACCCAAGCACAATTAATTCAGAGCGAAAAAATGTCATCTCTCGGTCAACTGGTAGCTGGGATTGCTCACGAAATTAACAATCCAGTAACATTTATTCGTAGTAATGTTGCACATATAGAGGATTATGTCAAAGATTTGCTTATTTTACTTAAAATTTATCAACAAGAGTATCCTGAAGCCAGTGGAGTCATTCAAGCGAAAATAGAAGAAATGGATTTAGAATTTATCTGGAAAGATTTAATTAAAATTCTAGAATCTATGAAATCAGGGAGCGATCGCATTAGCCAAATTATCCTGAGTTTGCGTAACTTTTCCCGCTTAGATGAAGCAGAGATGAAAGCAGTAGATTTACATACCGGAATTGAAAGCACTTTGCTAATTTTACAAACTCGCTTAAGACTGAGCGATGTTAAATCAGAAATACAAGTTATTAAAGATTATGGAAATCTGCCCAATGTCATTTGTTATGCTAGTGAGATAAATCAAGTATTTCTGAGTATTATCAGTAACGCTATTGATGCTCTTCAATCACTTAATAAAACAGAAAAAACTCCTGTAATCAGGATTCAGACTGAAGTCATAGAAAAAGACAGGGTTAGAATTAAAATCTCTGATAATGGTGCGGGTATCCCGGCGAATATTCAATCCCGAATATTTGATCCCTTTTTTACAACTAAACCAGTTGGTAGCGGTACAGGTTTGGGTTTATCTGTTAGCTATGGTATTGTCAAAAAACATGGCGGTAAATTAACCTGTAATTCTAGAGTTGGAGATGGTACAGAGTTAGCGATCGAGATTCCTATCAGCTATATTAGAACCTAAAGAAGCTTCTTAATGCTAGGTTCGTTGGGATGTCAAACAAAAAATATTCGATCATTTATTGACGACGAAAGCAGTGGGCAAAGGAACGGGTTTAGGATTGGCGATCGCACGTCAAATCGTTGTGGAAAAACATAGTGGTTCTATTCACATCAACTCTCGACTGAGAGCCGGAACAGAATTTATCATCACCTTACCCACTAATGCCTAACAAAAAAGTTAATTTTTTTCTCTTATTCAAACCTATTTAACCGTTCATTAATCCACAATTTACCAAATAACAACAACCATGAATAACTCTCACCAAAACCGCAGCCAAAACACAAGCATTCAAATTCCCAACTATCAAATTATCCAAACAGTTTATTCAGGAAGTCGAACCTTAGTTTATCGGGCCATCCGTACCAGTGACCGATTACCTGTCGTCATCAAACTGCTGAAAAACGAGTATCCCACCTTTAGCGAACTGGTGCAATTTCGCAATCAATATACCATTGCTAAAAACCTTTGTCAACCGGGAATCATCCAAACGTATAGTCTCGAATCCTATCGAAATGGCTATGCGTTAGTGATGGAAGACTTTGGAGGTATTTCTCTTCACGAATGGGCATTGAAAGGAGAAAAGGCACTATCTTTGAGGGAGTTTTTAGTGATAGCGATCGCTCTTTGCAATACCTTAGATATTCTCTACCGCGATCACATCATTCACAAAGACATAAAACCCAGCAATATCTTAATTAATCCCGAAACCAAACAAGTCAAATTAATTGACTTTAGTCTTGCGTCTTTACTTCCAAGAGAAACACAAAGCTTGATAAATTCCAATGTATTAGAAGGGACACTTGCTTATATTTCCCCAGAACAAACTGGTCGAATGAATCGGGGGATTGACTACCGGACAGACTTTTATTCTTTGGGTGTGAGTTTCTACGAATTACTCACAGGGAAATTACCATTTGAATCAAATGACCCAATGGAGTTGGTACATTGTCATATTGCCAAAGCAGCACCATTAGTACATGAAAATAACCCACAACTCCCCTCGGTCGTCTCAGAGATTGTCAGTAAATTGATGGCAAAAAACGCTGAAGATAGATATCAAAGTGCATTAGGAATGAAATATGATTTAAAAAAATGTTTACATCAACTACAAAAAACTGAGAAAATTCAGAGCTTTACAATTGCACAACGGGATAGGAGCGATCGCTTCATCATCCCCGACAAACTCTACGGACGAGAAACAGAAGCAGAAACTTTACTGCAAGCATTTGAGCGAGTCAGTCTTGGTGCAACAGAAATGATGCTGGTAGCAGGTTTTTCGGGTATTGGTAAAACCGCCGTTGTCAATGAAGTTCATAAACCAATTGTTCGGCAACGCGGTTATTTTATCAAAGGAAAATTTGACCAATTTCAACGCAATATTCCCTTCTCTGCTTTTGTCCAAGCATTTCGGGATTTAATGGGGCAATTGTTAACCGAAAGTGATCTCCAACTAGAGCAATGGAAAAATAAAATATTAGGAACTGTCGGAGACAACGGTCAGGTAATTATTGAAGTCATTCCCGAACTAGGAAAAATCATTGGTGAACAACCACCAGCAGTAGAATTGTCAGGAACTGCAGCCCAAAATCGCTTTAATTTATTGTTTCAAAAATTCACCCAAGTCTTTACTAGCGCCAAACATCCATTAGTGATGTTTTTAGATGATTTACAATGGGCTGATTCAGCATCATTAAAGTTGATACAGCTATTAATGGTTGATACAGATCATCTTTTCATCATCGGTGCCTATCGGGATAACGAAGTCAATCCAGCCCATCCATTAATGCTGACTTTGAGCGAAATTCAAAAAAACCAAGCAGTCATTAATACTATTACTTTAACACCCCTGAGTCAATGCCAAATCAATCAATTAGTCGCTGATACCCTAAAAATAACCGAAAATTTGGCATTACCCCTTTCACAATTAGTCTATCAAAAAACTAAAGGCAACCCATTTTTTGCCACCCAATTTTTCAAAGCCCTACATGAAGAAAATCTCATTCAATTTAACTTCGAGTTAGGCTGTTGGCAATGCGATATGTCCAAAATCAATCAACAAGCCTTGACCGATGATGTTGTAGAATTTATGGCGTTGCAGTTAGAGAAGTTACCCTTACTCACCCAGAATATTCTGAAGTTAGCCGCTTGTATTAGCAATCAGTTCGATCTAGCAACATTAGCAATTGTTTCAGAACGCTCAGAAGTAGAAACCGCAGCCAATTTATGGAAAGCATTGCAAGAAGGTTTGATTTTACCGATCGGTGATGTTTATAAATTTTATCTAGGGGCAGAAAGTCAAGTCGTTACGCTAGAAAAATCTCAAAATGTTACCTACAAATTTTTACACGATCGCGTTCAACAAGCAGCCTATTCCCTAATTCCCGACAACCAAAAACAGGCGACTCATTACCAAATCGGACAACTGCTGCTGCAACAGATTTCGGCACAAGCAAGAGAAGACCGTATTTTTGAAATTGTCAATCAATTAAATCACGGAACTGCTTTAATTACCAAACCAACAGAACGAGAAGAATTAGCCCAACTCAATTTAATTGCCTGTCGCAAAGCCAAAACTTCAACCGCTTATCAAGCCGCCCATGAATATGCCACAGTGGGATTGTCTTTGTTGGCAGAAAATACTTGGCAGCAGCAGTATGAAATGACCCTAGCCTTGTATGAATTAGCAACGGAAGTGGCAATGCTAAACGGTAATTTTGAGGCGATGGAACAGTTCATTGATATTGTCATTCAACAGGCACGCTCCTTACCTGAAAAAGTCAACGTTTACTGCTTTAGAATTCAATCTCATATTTCCCAAAGTAAATTAACCTCAGCGATCGCGATCGCCCAACCAGTTTTACAACAGCTTGGCGTCACCTTTCCTGAAACACCAACACCATCAGATCTTCAACAGGAAATCCAAGAGATTGAGGAACTTATTGGAAATAGGGAAATTGCCGATTTGGTTAACTTGCCTGAGATGAGGGATGTGGAAAAACTCGGTACTATTAAGATTGCCAATATCATCAGCCCAGCAGCTTACCTCACTGGCTCTGCGCTGTTCCCATTGCTGAGTACTTTGTCGGTTAAACTTTCCATTCAGTACGGTAACACATCGATTTCTGCTTACGGCTATGTGAACTATGGCAATATTCTCTGCAATTTCTTCCAAGTCGTGGATACAGGAACACAGTTTGGTTCCTTGGCACTCCAGATTATTTCAAAACTCGATGCCAAAGCAAGTAAAACAGATGTTTTGATGCTCTTGGGGTTATTTGTTGTACACCGAAACTCTCACATTCAAGAAACACTACCCCTGTTGCAAGAAGGTTACACCACTGCCATAGAATTTGGGAACTTGGTACTTGCTGGGTATAATGGCCACAGTTTTTGCCTCAATTCTTTTTGGTGTGGTCAATCCCTGGCTACGTTAGAGCAAGAAATTTGCGCTTACTGCCATAGTTTGATGCAATTAAATCAATTGACAACCGCCAATTATTGCCGGATCTATTGGCAGCCTGTTTTAAATTTGCTAGGTCTTGCAGAACATACCACCCTTTTGTCTGGGAAAGCCCTTGAAGAAACAGAATTTCTCCAGCAGCTACAATCTGCCAAGGATGGATATGGATTGTATATTTTCCATTTGTATAAACTGATGCTTTGTTTCTTGTTTGGAGAAATTGAGCCAGCGAAAAATCATGCTATTGAAGTCAGGCGCTATTTTATGGCTGGTGCGGGATTAGTCAGCGAACCAGTATTTTATCTTTATGAGTCTCTGCTAACTCTGGCACAATTGAATCCACAGTTAGATGAAACATCAGAAGCATTGCAGGGTGTCCTAGAAAACCAAACCAAGTTACAGCAATGGGCGTCTCATGCACCCATGAATTATCAACATAAGGTTGATTTGGTAGCGGCAGAAAAATGTCGAGTGTTAGGACAAAAAGCCGAAGCAATTGAGTTTTACGACAAGGCGATTTCTCTTGCCAAAGCCAACGAATATACCCAAGAAGAAGCACTTGCTAACGAACTGGCTGCTAAATTCTACCTAGATTGGGGCAAAGAGCGCATAGCCGGGGAATACATGATTGCAGCCTACTATGCCTATGCTCGTTGGGGTGCAAAAGCCAAAGTTGCTGACCTAGAAGCTCGCTATCGGCAACTGCTTGCACCTATATTAGAGCAAATCCGTTCTCCTCTCTCCACTCACGAAACTATCTTCACTTTGGGGAGTATTACCTCCACCAGTTCTGCCACATCCAGTAGTAGTGTTTCTGTGGCTTTAGATTTAGGTGCTATTCTCAAAGCTTCCCAAGCAATATCCGGTGAAATCGAACTCGAAAAGCTACTTTCATCGTTGCTTTCAATCGTCATCGAAAATGCGGGGGCTGATAAATGCGTGTTCATGCTCTTGCGAGACGATCGCCTGTTAATTAAAGGGTCAATTACCGAGGGTTCAAAGCCAGTTGTCTTGCAGCGTCTTCCCATTGAAGAGAGTCAAGAAATTCCCCTGAAGCTGATTTACCAAGTCAAGCACAACAGGCAGACTGTTGTGCTGCTGGATGCGACGACCGAGCGGACTTTAATAAATGACCCATATATCATGCGTCAGCAGCCGAAGAGTATCTTGTGTAGCCCGATTTTGCATCAAGGGAAGCTGATGGGCATTTTATATCTAGAAAACAATTTAGTTATGGGAGCATTTACAAGCGATCGCGTTGAACTACTTAACTTACTTTGCGCTCAAGCGGCGATTTCCTTAGAAAATGCTCGACTTTACGAGCGCTCACAGAACTATGCTCAACAGCTAGAACAGTCTTTGGAAGAGTTAAAGAATAGTGAAGCCCGCTTTCAGAAACTTGCCAATAACGTGCCTGGCTTGATTTATCAGATTCGGATTCAAGCCGATGGTTCTGCTTCAGTGCCCTACGTCAGTTCTGGATGTCAAACACTCTATGAAGTGGCGGCAGAGGAGGTGATGCTAGGAAAATACAGCCTACGCGATTTTGAACATCCCGACGATCGAGCAGAGGCGTTTCGGGCAGTTATCGAATCCGCTCAAACGCTCACCCCATTTCAACATGAGTGGCGGATTATTACTCCCAGTGGGAAAGTGAAATGGGTGAAAGCCGCTGCTCAGCCAGAACGTAGAGAAGACGGAGAAACCGTTTGGGATGGAATGCTGATTGATATTACCGATCGCAAGCAAGCAGAAGCAGGTGTGACTCAAAAATCACAGGAACTCGAACAGACTCTGGCAGATTTGCAGAACACCCAACTGCAAATGGTGCAAAGCGAAAAAATGGCATCACTCGGAAATCTGGTAGCAGGTGTTGCTCATGAAATCAATAACCCCGTGGGCTTTATTTGGGGCAATTTGAATGAAACCCAGCAAACGGTGCAAGACTTAGTGGAGCATCTCAATCTCTATCGCGATCGCGCCTCAGAAACAGAGCTTGCAGACCATGCCGAAGATATCGATTTAGACTATATCATCGAAGACTGGCCTAAAATGATTGACTCCATGAAACTGGGATGCGATCGCATTAAAAGTATCAGCACTTCGCTCCGCACCTTTTCTAGAGCTGACAAAGACTATAAAGCGCCCTTCAACATCCACGAGGGCATAGATAGTACGCTCTTAATTCTCAAATATCGATTGAAAGCGAACGATGAGCGACCCGCCATTGAAGTAGTGAAAGACTACGGCAATATTCCGGCGATCGAATGCTTCCCCGGACAGCTTAACCAGGTGTTTATGAACATTCTAGCCAATGCGATTGATGCGTTAGATGAATCAAATACTGGTCGAAGTTTTGCGAAAATTCAGGCGAATCCCAACCGCATTACAATTACAACCTTACTAGAAGATAACCACGTGAAAATTACCATTACTGATAATGGAAAAGGTATGACTGAATCAGTCAAAGAGAAAATATTCGATCATTTGTTTACGACGAAAGCGGTAGGGAAAGGAACGGGATTAGGATTGGCGATCGCACGGCTGATTGTAGTTGAGCAACACTTTGGTATGCTCGAAGTCAACTCAACTTTAGGTCGCGGTACACAATTTACAATTTCACTGCCATGTTGAGCATTACCTGGGTAATTTATAGCCAAGTTTGGGATTTTTCTTGAAATTGAAAGTTTTTTACACCCAAGTTTAAAATTTATAGTGAGCGATAACTTTTGCCAAAGTCTTGATAATTCCGTCGCACTAATTCATAAAGGAATCTCGATCGCAAATTCCGTACCTTCTCCTACGGTGGAACGGCAGCTCAAGGCTCCAGCGTGTTTTTCCGCGACAATTCGGTAACTGATGGCTAACCCTAAACCAGTGCCTTTTCCCATCGGTTTTGTCGTGAAAAACGGGTCAAATAAGCGGCTACGCACGTCTTCTGTCATGCCGATCGCATTATCGGCAATGCGGATGCAAATACTATTTTCGTTCAGGGCTTCTGTGCGAATTCTAATAGTTGGTTTCCAGTCGTCGCCGCCGGCTGCAGATAGCCTTTTTTGGTTGCAAGCATCTTCCAAGGCGTCAATACTGTTGCTAAGCAGATTCATAAATACCTGATTTAGCTGACCTGCATAACATTCTATTAAAGGGAGTTGACCGTAATCTTTGATAATTTTTATTTCTGGATAGTCGCCTCTGGCTCGGAGTTTGTTGTGCAATATTAAGAGGGTATTATCTATGCCTTCGTGAAGGTTAGTAGGTTTTTTTACTGAGTCGTCTAAACGCGAGAAGTTTCGCAAACTCAGAACTATTTCGCGAATGCGATCGGCTCCCATCTTCATCGAAGATAATATTTTTAGTAAATCTTCTGTCAGAAATTCTAAATCGATATTGTCAATACATTCTTGAACTTCTACCACGGGCTGAGGATAATGTTTTTGGTAAAGTTTCACAAGCTGCAACAAGTCTCTGATATATTGGCTGGCGTAGGAAATATTGCCGTAGATAAAACTGACAGGGTTATTAATTTCGTGAGCTACTCCAGCTACCATTTGACCGAGACTTGACATTTTTTCGGTATGAATTAGGTGAGCTTGAGTTTCTCGAAGTTCTTTGAGAGCGATTTCTAGCTGCTGGGCTCTGTTGTTGGCGATCGCCTCGGAGAGTCGCAAAGCATCCTCCGCCGCTTTGCGCTCTGTTATGTCAAAAATGGCGCCGTTGAGGGATAAAACTTTACCGTCTACGTTGAAAAGGGCTTGACCTTTCTCTACCACCCAACGCACATTTCCGTCGCCGTGAATTAGGCGATATTCGATGATGTAAGGTTGTTTTGTCTTAATAGCCCGATCGATAATTGTCTCGATCTGCTCAGCGTCATCGGGATGAACTATACTCGGAAAAGCCTGCACTGGTTTTTGCATAAAGTTAGCTGCAGGATAGCCGGAAATAGCTTCTATGCCACTGCTGATAAAAGTTAGGCTCGATCGCCCTGCAGCACTGCATCGGTAAACCGCACCGGGAATGCTAGAAACTAATGACCTAAATTCTTCTTCCCTTTCTCGCAAAGCTGCCTCAATCCGCTTGCGTTCGCTAATGTCACGAGCAAACGCGCACTGATATTCTTTGCCGTTAAATTCCAAATGGTTGATCGTAATTTCTACCGGAAAAATGCGACCGTACTTAGTAAGGTGGTGAACTTCAATATTAACCGAACCGCAGCGTTTTAAGACTTTCCAGTGCAAACTCCAAGCAGTTTGGGGAAAATCTGGATTGATGTCGTGCACGGTCATCGAGAGCAATTCTGCAGCAGAATATCCCAATGAAGTGCAAGCAGCGTCGTTGACATACAAAAATTTACCGTCTGGCCCGATCCAGAATATCGCATCTGCCGATCGGTCGATCGCAAACTGAGTCAATTGTAACTTTTCCTCAACCCGGTGGCGATCGGCAATTTCTTTTTCTAACTGTTCGTTAAGCGAATTGAGAGCTAAAGCGCGATCGACAATAGTATCCGAAGGATAAAAATGGAGCGCTTGTTTTGCCAATTCTCCTTTCTCGATATCATGCTGGTGCTGATTTTGTTCTACCTGTTTTAACGACTGTTGTTGAACTTTTTCTTTTTGATTTAAACCAGACTCGGCAAGTGCTTTTGGCATGATGGCGAGGGCGGTTGTGGCTAAAAGCCAAGAAATCAAAGCACTTGCAGCTTTGAGAGTTACCGAGAGCCAATATATGGAATGCCAAAGCGTCCAAACTTCCGTCAATTTAGCTGCGCCCCAGGCAAAAAAAACAACGGCAAACACCCGGAAAATCTTGCGGTGAGAACCTTGGCGGGTAAAATAAACTAAAGATAGGGCGATCGAGCAATAAGCCAGTGCCGTCAGCGAGTCAAAAACAGCGTACAGTCGCAACTCCGACACCACGTTGCAGGCGAGTCTAGAAGATACAGCAAGTGTTGAAAAAAAAATTGTTAATTGTTCTTGCATAAAGTTCAAGAAAAAAATTATCTGTACCAATGCAAATCAGATCAAATCTAATTATTTGATTTCGGCTAGTGAAATATTTACATAATTATATACTTTTTTCATTTTTTATGAAACAGCTATTTTTTCAGAAAATGTCAAAACTGTCGAGGTTGGGCCCCAGGAACGAAGCTTTATCGCAAGTATGAGTAATGGTGAGCGTCACGGCTAGCAACGCTTAGGTTGCTCCCTGTAACGGAATAAATAGGTTCGCCTAGCTATTGATTCAGAAACATTTAAATTGTTAATGATCGCTATTAAATTTTCTTTTAGATTACTTAAGCAGTGAGCCAGGGGTTTTTAACCCCTGGCTCACAGATGGACTAGCAGACTTTTAAGGCAGAGAAAATCTCAATTTTTCCGCTGGAAATCCACAATTAAGCACCGCCCAGCGCCCAATGCACCAAAGTCCGAACTCCAAAACCAGTAGCCCCAGGGCCATTGTAGCCATTTTCTTTGTCAGTCCAAACCGGGCCGGCAATATCTAAATGCGCCCATGCAGTATCCTTTACAAACTGCTTCAAAAATAGCGCTGCCGTAATCGAACCACCGGGACGAGGACCTGTGTTTTTCATGTCGGCGTGCAATGCTTTCAAGCCCTCAAAATACTTCTCTTCCATCGGCATTCGCCAAAATTTTTCACCTGCCAATTCTGATGCAGCGACTATTTCGGCAGCGACGCTATCTTGAGGACTCCACAAACCCGCGATATCGTCACCTAAAGCAATTACGCAGGCCCCGGTTAGAGTTGCTAAATCGACAATCGCGTCAACTCCTAATTTATCAGCAAATACCAAAGCATCAGCCAGGGTTAAACGACCTTCTGCGTCGGTATTGTTGACTTCAATTGTTTTGCCGTTGGAAGCTGTAAGGATGTCTCCAGGGCGCATGGCACGGCCGCTGATCATGTTTTCAGTGACGGCACTGATAAAGTGAACTTCCACATCTGGTTTGATGTGTCCGATCGCCTTTGCCGCTCCCAAAGTAGCTGCGGCGCCGCCCATATCTATTTTCATCATTTCAATGCCGCTGCCCGCACCTTTGATGTTCAAACCCCCAGAATCAAAGGTCAATCCTTTGCCGACAATTGCTATTTTGCGGCGCGGTGTGCCTTCGGGTTTGTAAGTTAAATGGATGAATTTGGGTGGTAAATCCGATGCTAGTGCCACGCCGAGAAAGGCTCCCATGCCTAGCTTTTCGCAGTCTTCCCGTTCCAATATTTCTAATTCTAAACCGCATTCGGCAGCCAGACTTTGAGCAGTTTCTGCCATGGTAATCGGGGTGACAAAATTTGCCGGCGCTGCGACTAATTCCCGTGCTAAAATCACTCCGGCAGTGATTTGGCGGGCGCGGGCGATCGCACTTTCGGTACCGGCAAAACCGAGCAAATGAATTTGTTCGAGTTGCGGGCTTTTGTCTTCCTGTTCCGATTTGAAACGGTTGTCTTGATTCAAGGAGAGTTCTACACCTTCGGCGATCGCGCTTGCTGTAATATCCGGTGCGTTTTTCCACACCGGAAAGCTAATTCCAAGGGTTTTGCATTTCTCTTTTTTGGCTAACTTGGCGCAAACGCCTGCTGCTTGCCGCACGGTGTCTAATTTTAAGTCCTCTGTTTTGCCCAAACCGACGATCGCAATTTTGCGAATGGGATTATTGCCGCCGACGCGGGTGATGGCGCTCGTGCCCACTTTGCCCTTAAAATCTACTTCCAGTAGCAGCTCTTTCAAAGTGCCTGCAAGCTTTTCATCTAATTGTGCCAGCTCGCCGGTGAGTTCCAAGGCGTCCTCAAATAGACCAATTGCCAGGGCGTCTCCCGTCCAAACAGAGCGGGGTGTATCGGTGACTAGAAATTCCATGTTTTGATTTACACTTTAGATTTTAGATTTTAGATTGTACTTTGTAGTGGGTGGTTTGGGCTTTTTCCTTGGTGCGGAGAAATAGATTGATCGCACAAATTCTCCGCTCCACATCGAAATAAATTCTGCTACTATATCAGCCAAGTCCGCCTGCGATCGGATCTTCCACCAATCTCAATCATCTGTGTGGGGGTGGGCTGTCCGTTTTTGCCCCACTATTAACATTTATTTCTCGTTGAACAGGCATCCTGCCTGTGATGGCGTGGAACACCCATCCTGCGTGTGATGGCTTTTGACAAACGATCGGTTATCTATTGTTATTCTCTTAAATTTTCCCATGCTAAAACGACGCCGGGCTCGATTTTCTGTTTTAATCAGCGTTTCAGTTTGCGTTATTGCGATCGGCTCTTTGGTTGCTGCGATGAAATGGATGGGTTTTGGCTCAGTCCAGAAGGTTCAGCAGCCCCTGAGTGCAGCGAATTCCGAATCGCAAGTCAAGATGCTGGTATCGCTGTCACCGAGCGAGCGATCTGCGAAATTAATTGAACTGGCAACCAGTCAGTCTGCAAGTACGAACCCGCAGCAGGAAATCTCCCCTCAAAGCCGCGCCCGCTACCTGCTTGCCAGCGATTTAATCCAGCAAGGAAATGCAGCCAAAGCATTAAAGTTATTGGACAAATTAGAGCAAGAATATCCGGTTTTAGCTGCTCACATTGCCCTAAAAAGAGCGCAAGCTTACCAATTAAGCGGCGACAAAGGCAAAACTCAAAAAGCTTGGCAGGAACTGCTCAAAAACTATCCGAGCGACCCGGTAGCAGCGGAAGCTTTATATGTTTTAGGCAAGTCAAAACCGGAATATTGGCAACAGGCAATTACTGAGTTTCCCGGTCATCCCCGCAGCGTAGAAATTGCCCTCCGCAAGTTAAAAGAAAATCCCAATCAGCCGCAGTTGATGCTGCTCGTAGCAAAACACGGTCATTATGTCAAAGATTACGGGACAATTTTGGAACAACTGGTGCAGCGAAACAGCGCCGCTTTAAAACCGGAAGATTGGGAAGAAATTGCCTTTGGCTATTGGGAAAAACAAGATTATGGCAAAGGAGCTATTGCTTACGGGAAAGCTCCCCGCAACGCCAAAAATCTTTACCGCAAAGCTCGTGGTTTGTGGCTAGACGGAAAAATCCCGGAATCGAGAATTGCCTATCAAGAATTAGTGCGGGATTTCCCCGATGCCGAAGATACTGGTTTGGGTTTAATTAGGCTATCGCGCTTGAACGAACCAAAAGAAGCGATCATTTTGCTCGATCGAGTTATTAGCAAATTCCCAAATTATGCCCCCGAAGCTTTGTTAGATAAATCCCAACTTCTCGACAAAGCACGCAGCGGTCAACCCGCCTCAGATACCCGCAAGTTGCTCTTGACAAAATACAATAATTCTGATAAAGCAGGCGAATTGCGGTGGACGATCGCCCAGCAGTTTGCCAAAGGCGGAGATTTAAAATCAGCTTGGCAGTGGGCGAGAGAATTAACCACCCACAATCCCGACAGCGAACAAGCTCCAGAAGCCGCATTTTGGGTCGGGAAATGGGCACAGCAACTCGGCCGCCAGCAAGACGCCAAGACTGCATTTGAGTACACTATCTTACGTTATCCCGAATCATATTTTGCGTGGCGATCGGCTGTACTTCTTGGCTGGCCGGTAGGCGACTTTACCACAGTCCGAGATTTGTCTCCCAATGTAGTGCGGCCGCCTCAGCGCCCCGAACCAACTGCCGGTTCTCCTGCGTTGAAAGAACTCTATCAATTAGGTCAAGATAGAGATGCCTGGACGCTGTGGCAAATAGAATTTATCGACCGCGTAGAACCAAGTATTGCCGAACAGTTTACCGACGGTTTAATGCGAGTTGCAGTCGGAGACAATTTAGACGGTTTGTGGATGGTTAGTAGCTTGCGGCAGCGCGAAAAACCCGATGATAGAACCGAATACCTCGCGCTGAGACAGCAACCGATTTATTGGCAAGCGCTTTATCCTTTTCCTTACTTAGAAACCATTGTCAAGTGGTCAAAAGAACGCACAATAAATCCAGTATTAGTAACCGCATTAATTCGGCAAGAATCGCGGTTTATGCCCTCCATCAAATCATCAGTTGGCGCCACCGGTTTAATGCAAGTAATGCCCGAAACAGCAGCTTGGGTTGCTGGACAAATCAGCCTCAAAAAGTATTCATTGGAGAATGTGGACGACAACGTTAAACTCGGTACGTGGTATTTGGATCACACTCACGACGAGTACAAGAATAACTCGATGTTAGCTGTGGCGAGTTACAATGCCGGGCCGAATGCAGTATCAGATTGGTTGAAAAGGTTTAATTTTAGTGACGCGGATGCTTTTGCGGAAAAAATTCCCTTTCCTGAAACGAAAGGATACGTAAAATCGGTGTTTGAAAATTACTGGAATTATCTGCGGATTTACAATCCAGAAGTTAATCAGTTAATGAGTGAGCATTATGCCACTGCTCAGAAAAAAGCAAAGCCTTAGTAATTATGGTTGAGGCTAAGCTTTCAGGAACGGACTCTCCGGCCCGTTCCACAAACAAATTTATTTTGTGTATTGATTTTGTCGCGTGGGCTTCTAGCCCGCCCCTACCAAAATTCCAGAAATTGAAATTAGGGAATGATAGACTAAATCAGTGGCATCCCAAAGAATCGCGAGTAGAAATCCCAGTTTGAGAATTAATACCGCTGGCTTTTGTGCACAAGTATTTAACTTGTGATCCGTCCATAATTGCATCAGTAAAGTCAGCGCCGGTGATATCAGCTCCCTCAAAAGTAGAACGCAGCAAAATTGTTTCCGCTAAAATTGCATCGCTTAAATCGGCCTTAGTAAATTTAACTTGATCTATCATTGCATTAGTTAAATCTGCTCCGTGCAAATTCGCTTGAGTCATCACCGAAGCGCTCATAATTGCTCCCCGCAAATCGGCATTAGAAAAATTAGTCAAGTCCATATTAGCGTTAGAAAACTCAGCGGCCCGCAACATTTGACCCGAAAAATCGCGTCTTGTCAGTTCGGCATTGCTAAAGGACAACGGCGGAGCGTAATATTTAGATTGAGCCAGCGCTGGCCGTGGCAGGATGAAGATAGTTAGCGCCAAGAGGAATGCTGCTAGTTGCCGGAGTTTCATAAGCCTGATATTCTTGCAAGGTGGGTATTTCGTAGTGTATGCCGAACTTGGGTCGATCGACTAAACAGTTAAAATCTGAATTAAGAGTGATGGAGAGGGAAAAAAAGATATGCTAAGTTTTTTCTTAACTTGGATAGTAGCAGCGGTTTCGCTAATCATTACCGCTAACATTGTACCAGGTATTTCGGTGGTTAGCTTTCCGGCGGCGATGCTGGCTGCTGTTGTTATCGGATTGGTGAACGCGGTTGTCAGACCGATTCTTACATTGCTGACGCTGCCTTTGACCATTATTACTTTAGGTTTGTTTTTATTCGTTGTGAACGCAATTTCACTTTCCCTGGCTTCGTGGTTGGCGGGTGCGTTCAATATCGGCTTTGCGGTTAGTGGTTTTTGGCCGGCTTTGTTGGGTTCCATTGTGTTGTCATTTGTTTCTGGGTTGATTGGTCGATTTGTGAATGCCAATACTTTGTCTCAGTAATACATTATCCCAGATACTCGATCGCGGAAACTGCAACTGCTACTGTTACAGCAGAACCCCCCCTAACCCCCCCTTGTAAAGGGGGGGGATTTTGAGTGCGAAATATTTTTTTAGGAACTAAGAGGGGAGATGAACCGCAGATGAACGCAGATGAACGCAGATGGTGGATGGATATCTGCGTATCTTTGTGTTCATCTGCGGTTAAAATTTCTTCGATCGCACAAAGTGCCGCAGCTTCTGCTACGCTGGGCGTCCCGACTGCTTTTGCTGCAATATTTGAAGGATTGGGGACTTCTACGGAACTTAAAATTTCAGCCGCAAAGGTTTTTAACGGCCAATTTCGCGCTTGACAAAGTTCTAACAAGCCGACTTCACCTGCTTTAGTGTCTATTGTAGCAATACCTGCGATCGCACTTTCCGCTAAATGATAACCGCGACATACATTTTGAATCGCTGTTTCGATTAATTCTCGCCCTGTTCCGCGTTCACAGCCTATCCCTATCCACAACACTCTCGGATGCCACTGAACCTTTGGCAAAACAGATTCCGGCGAAAATCTTCTCTGCGTAAAACTAATCCAAATTCGGGCTTTGATAGTTGAGAGATTTCCCCCCTCCCAATACAAAGAATGTTTTTCTGGCAGACTGTTTTGCCACAAAGTAGAACCAACTTCTTGAATTACTTCGACAGTTTCTCCTCTAGCAAGAGCCGCCGCTACTCCAGTCCAGTCCCCTTCACCCCGCCTCCAACCGCAGGGAATGTCTAGCATATCTAAAGTAAATTCATAGCTCATTATTCAGTTATCTATTCTGTAGTTTCACTGCGACCGCAATCTGTCAAAAAATTTACACTCTGTTTATTTAAGTTTATGGTAGAATTGTAGCACAAACTACAAAAAGTCAAACATTTAAGATGGTAGAACTAAATCAGTTAGTGTTAGAGCTTGAAAGCAACCTCAAATCGGAAGGAGTTAAAAAAGAATGGAAAGAGCGTCGGTCAAGTTGGGTGAGCGATGTGGCAGCATCAGTTAACCTGACATATCTATCAGAATTGCTAGTTGAATTGGAATCTAACTTGCAGGGTAAATCTGTGGATATTCAGTGGGGAGAGCGCCGGAACCTTTGGGTAGAAGAATGTCTGGCAGCATCGATTGTTCAAGAAGTATCAAGTTTATTGCTGGAACTAGAAAGCAATATAAATTCGGAAGCTATGGCTGATGAATGGCAGCAGAATCGCGAGAATTGGGTACAGCAAATGCACAAGTTTAATGAGTAGTTTCGACGAGTCAGAGCCTGTCAATATAAGTTTTCAGGCTCTAAAATTTCCTAATGACTAATTACTAATTCTTCATCTTTCTGCAAAACCCCATTCAGAAAAATATCAGCGAGTCCTTCAGCCATTTAGTGCATTTGCTGTCGATAAGCATTCGGCTCCATAATCGTATTTTGACTGAAGCACCCGACTGCAAACATTCCCAAAAATACCTGAGCGACAATCTTCGGATTCATCTTTGGGTAAACTTGTTTTTCCCTCGCCGTTCTTAAATAAAGCCTCAGCCACATCGCTCATTATAAAAAACAAACAGTCTCAATCAATAAAATTTGTCCAAAAATAGCACAAGCTGCAAACAAGACAAAATTTAATATGGTAGAACTAAACCAATTACTCTTAGAGTTTCAATCCCACCTAAGCGGGGATGCAGTGACGGAAGAATGGAAAGAACGTCGCAACTGTTGGATGAGCGAGGTGTCAGCAGCCAGTGACGAAAAGCACTTAGCCAAGTTGCTAGTTGAATTAGAATCAAATTTTCAGCGAGAATCGGTACAAAGTCTCTGGAAAATGATCCGTGAAAGTTGGGTAGAAGAATGTCATATAGCATCGACGCTGGAAGAAGTATCAAGTCTATTGCTGGAACTTGAAAGTAATACAACTTGGGAAGTTGTGACAGATGAATGGCAGGAGAATCGGGAGAAGTGGGTGCAAAAGATGTACGAATTTATAGAGTAATAATTCACTTAATCAAAATCCACTTTCATTGTGAATGATGTCCCTCCTGTGCGGTTGATTGTCTCGCTTCCGTCAATTATTTTAAATCCACAGCGCTCGTACAAACTCAGGGCCCGATTTGAGCTTCTGACACTCAGGGATACCGATCGATAAGATGCTTTTGCCGCTGACAACAAACGAGCCAGCAACTGCGTTCCTACACCCTGATTTGTATATTCTGGAAGAACGGCGATCGCCAATTCCGGGGTAGTATCGTCAACCCAGCCAAAGCCCTTGTCATCCCCTGTAAACAAACGCAGCCAGGCGGCTCCTACTGTCTGGCTGCCGTTCAATTCGACCGCTGCGAAACCCAAATCGTTTGCACGTCCCCAATTCTGGACATATTTCGCAATTAAAGGATGATTGACAACAGCTTGCACCGTTGATTCACCTTCTTCTGCCATGTGCGCCGCTTCATACAGCATTTGCCACAAAAAAGGCTCGTCTTCCTGTGTTAGCCGCCGAATACAATAGTGCAAAATTTTGCTCATAACAAGTTTTCCCTGTTGCCCTAATTATTCATCTTTAATTAAAACCCCATTCAGAAAAATATCTGCGAGTCCTTCAGCCATTTCCTGCATTTCCTGCACAGAAGCATTCGGCTCCATAATCGTATTTTGACTGAAACCCGCGACTGCAAACATTCCCAAAAATACCTGAGCGACAATCTTCGGATTCATCTTCCGATAAACTCCTTTTTCCATCGCCGTTTCAAAAAAAGCCTCAGCCACATTTGTCATTTTTCCGATGACTTCCAACTGAATTCTGTCGCGCAAATCCGGGTGAAATTGCGCCTCCAAAAAACACACCCGCATCATGTCGCTATTCTCGCGGATATTCAGCATCCGCCGCCGCATCACCTGAGCCACTGCTTTGTAACTCCCCATCTCGCTTAATTCTGTCAGCAAATCCGTCAGCAACTCCACCCATCCTTCCGTAGCCACCTCAATCAAAATCGCTTTTTTATTATCAAAATGCCGAAATAGCGTACCCTCTGCCACCCCCGCCGCCGCTGCTAAATCGCGAGTTGTCGTGCCGTCGTATCCGCTGCGGGCAAACAACCGCTGAGCGGCTTGTAAAATCCGCTTCTTGGTTTCTGTTTCAGAAGGAGGAGACTGATTAAAAATTCGCATGGCTTTGCAATCGGTAATTGGCGACTTGGATCTACGGTATCGGGACTGAATGGCTAAATTAATGTTAAGTTTTAAGTTGTGCGCGGCTTTGATCCCAAACTTAATACTCCTCGCTCAACTCCAGACCCTTTTTGAGATTTGCTGTATCAGCCTAACATCTGCGGCGCAACAGATCGCTTATGCCTCCAAAAATCTTTATCCTTAAAAAAGAATCTCTGGCCGCCGAGCACAAACATTTTTTGTTTGACAACCCAAAATCTCAATTCTAAAATCTAAAATCGAATGACCCCGCAGTTCCAAAAACCCCGTGAAGCGAAGCTATCCCGTAGGGAATCGCCCGATCGCCAAACTCGATTCATCGCCTCCCTGCTGGCCGCTGTACTGCTGTGGTGGGGCATTTCTCCCGAAATCGCCCTCGCCCGCCCCAACCCCGCTAGTGGCTCCCAAGCAGTCTCTGTTCAACCGTCGCTCGATCGAGTAATCAGCCAAGTCAGCGAATATAAGCTCGACAACGGCATGAAATTTATCGTACTCGAAAGGCCTAGAGCCCCCGTAGCATCGTTTCTGATTCACGCCGATGTCGGCGGCGCAAACGAACCCGACGGTCAAACAGGTGTCGCTCACTATCTCGAACATTTAGCCTTTAAAGGCACGCCAAAAATCGGCACTACCGACTACCAAGCCGAAAAGCCGCTCTTAGAAAAACAAGACCAACTCTTCGAGCAAATGCAAGCAGCCAAGGCCAGCGGCAAAACTGAAGAAGTCGCCACATTAAAAGCAGAATTTGACAAAGTTGAAGCCGAAGCTTCGCAATTTGTCAAGCGCAATGAACTCGGCAAGATAGTGGAACAAGCAGGCGGAGTCGGACTAAATGCCGCTACTTCCACCGACGCCACAATGTATTTTTACAGCCTTCCAGCTAATAAGTTAGAAATGTGGATGTCGCTGGAATCCGAGCGATTTCTAGAACCAGTATTTCGGGAATTTTACAAAGAAAAACAGGTAATTTTAGAAGAGCGCAGGCTGCGAACCGAAAATTCTCCGATCGGACAAATGGTTGAAGTTTTTGCCAACAAAGCTTTCTCTGCTCATCCCTACCGCCGCCCCGTAATTGGCTACACTGAAGACATTAAAAACCTTAGCCGCAGCGACGTGCAGAAGTTTTTCGAGACTCACTACGTCCCCAGCAAGCTGACTGTGGCCGTGGTAGGAGACGTGAAAGCTTCGGAGGTGAAGCGACTGGCTCAAATTTATTTCGGTCGTTACAAGGCGAAACCAGCGCCTCCAGAATTGCAGATTGTCGAACCTCCCCAAACGCAAACTAAGGAAGTCACGCTGCAATTAAAAACTCAACCTTGGTATTTGGAAGGATACCATCGGCCTGCGATGAATCATCCCGACAATGCGATTTATGAAATGATTGGTTCTTTGCTCAGCGATGGCCGCACTTCTCGGCTTTACAAATCTTTGGTAGAAGAGCAGCAATTGGCGCTGGCGGCTCAAGGTTTCAGCGGTTATCCGGGGGAAAAGTATCCGAATTTGATGTTATTTTATGCTCAAACTGCTCCGGGCCGCACGGTTGATGAAGTAGCCTCCGCTTTGAGCAAGGAAATCGATCGCCTGAAAACTGAGCCGGTTTCTGCTTTGGAATTGGATCGCGTGAAAACTCAGGCGAGAGCCGATTTGTTGCGATCGCTCGATTCTAATATGGGCATGGCATTTTCGCTGGTGGACTATCAAGTAAACACCGGTTCGTGGCGAAATTTGTTCAAGGAATTGGATGCGATCGCGGCTGTTACTCCCGCTGACATTCAACGTGTCGCTCAGGCAACTTTCCGCCCGGAAAATCGCACGATTGGTAAGCTTTTGCCACTGTAAGAAGAAGGTTCGGCAACGGATTCTGTAACGGATGTAACTGATTGAAGTCCGATGGAAGTCCGATGGAAGAACGAAGAAGGAAGAGGGAAGAAGGAAGAGGGAAGAAATACTCGTTTCCAGGCTCTGCCTGGGAACGCATATCGGCGAGGCTCTGCCTCTAATTGTCAAATTAGGAAACATTGGAGAAAGAATGAAAAGGACTAAATTGAGACTGAAAAAAGTAAAGTTATTTCTGCTATCGCTTTGCTTTTTTACTGTTTCACTTGGCACGTTTAATTTGTTACCTTCCTTTGCGGCTGCACCCAAACACTACGACGAATTAACATTTCCCCCGCTGGCAGAAATTAAACTGCCTAAATACACTCGCTTCGAGCTGAAAAATGGCATTAGGGTGTATCTGATGGAAGACCGGGAACTCCCGTTAGTCGGGGGAACGGCGCTATTTCGCACCGGCGAGCGCTTTGAACCTACCGATAAAATCGGATTGGGAGGTTTGACGGGAGAAGTGATGCGAACTGGCGGCACAAGCAGGCATACGGCTGATGAATTAAATCAGTTGCTCGAACAGCGAGCAGCTTCGGTAGAAACTGGGATTGATGTTGCTTCTGGTACGGCTAATTTTAGTGCTTTAGCTGAAGATGTGGAACCCGTGTTTGACTTATTTGCGGAAGTGATTCGGGAGCCCATATTTGCTCAGGAAAAGTTGGATTTAGCTAAGAACCAAACTCAAGGTGCGATCGCCCGCCGCAATGACGATCCTGACGGTATTACCAGCCGCGAGTTTCAAAAATTAATTTATGGCGATCGCAGTCCTTACGCGCGCACGGTGGAATACAAAACCCTCGCCAATATTTCCCGCGATGATTTGGTGAGTTTTTACCAGAAATATTTCCATCCCAAGAATATGATTTTGGGTATTTCTGGCGACTTTGATACAGCTAAAATGCGATCGCTCGTCGAGCAAAAATTCGGCAACTGGCAACCGAGTCAAAGTGCAGAAGTGCCTGCACTACCAACCGTATCGCCAGCAAATAGGGGCGGCGTATTTTTGGTAAATCAGCCGCAATTAAGTCAAAGTTACGTGCAAATAGGACATTTGGGCGGAATGCTCAGCAGTCCAGATTACGGTGCTTTAGACGTAATGAACGGGGTTCTCAACGGTTTCGGTGGTCGTTTGTTTAATAACGTGCGATCGCGCCAAGGCTTAGCTTATTCAGTATACGCGGCTTGGAGTCCGAGATATGACTATCCGGGGGTGTTTGTCGCAGGAGGCCAAACGAGATCGGACGCCACAGTACCGTTTATTCAGGCAATTCGCGCAGAGATCGATCGTATCCGCACTGAACCAATTACCCCGGCAGAATTAGCTTTTGCTAAAGATTCCACCCTTAATTCTTTCATCTTCAAATTTGAAAATCCCAGTCAAACTTTGTCGCGATTAATGCGCTACGAATACTACGGTTATCCCGAAGATTTCATTTTTCGCTACCGCCGCAGCATCGAAGCAGCAACAATTGCCGACGTGCAGCGCGTAGCTAAGACTTACTTGAAACCGGAGAATTTGGTAACATTAGTAGTGGGAAATACAGAGGCAATTCAACCGCCGTTATCGAGTTTGGGAAATTCGGTAAAAGTGCAATCTGTTGATATCACAATTCCCTCGGCGACTTAATTTATTTGTGATTATAAGTCGCCGATCTGGGTAAGGACACGGCAATGCCGTGTCCCTCCTCTTTGCCACACAATCCTACACTAAAAATCAATGCTCAAAGGCGCTCTCGGAAACGGAATCACATCCCGAATATTCCCCATTCCCGTCATAAATTGCACTAACCGCTCAAATCCCAAACCAAACCCAGCGTGAGGCACAGTACCGTAGCGACGCAAATCCAAATACCACCACAATTCCTCCTTATTCATACCCTGGGCTTCCATGCGCCGCTCCAACACATCCAGCCTTTCTTCCCGCTGGGAACCGCCAATAATTTCCCCAATATTAGGAGCCAAAACATCCATTGCTCGCACCGTTTTCTCGTCCTCATTTAAACGCATATAAAATGCTTTAATCCCGACGGGATAATCGCTGACAATCGTCGGTTTTTTAAACAAATCCTCAGCCAAATAACGCTCGTGTTCCGACTGCAAATCTAAGCCCCAACTTACCGGAAAATCAAACTTTTTGTCTGCTTTTTCCAAAAGTGCGATCGCCTCCGTATAAGTAATCCGCTCGAACTGATTATTAATGATATTTTCAGCAGTAGCCAAAACCGTTTTGTCAATGCGTTCATTGAAAAACTCCATATCTTCCGGACACTGCTCCAAAACGTATTTAAAAATGTACTTTAAAAACGCCTCAGCCAAATCCATATCTCCCTGCAAATCACAGAAAGCCATTTCCGGTTCAATCATCCAAAACTCAGCTAAATGTCGCGAAGTATTAGAATTTTCCGCTCTAAAAGTCGGACCAAAAGTGTAAACATTTCCGAAAGCCATCGCCATAACTTCCGCTTCCAACTGGCCGCTAACTGTTAAATAGGCGCGCTTTCCAAAAAAGTCTTTAGCATAATCAACCTCTTGCGAATCAGTGCGCGGCACATTCTTTAAATCAAAGTTGGTAACGGCGAACATTTCCCCCGCACCTTCGCAGTCGCTAGCAGCAATAATCGGAGTGTGAACCCACAAAAAACCGCGTTCTTGAAAAAATTGGTGTACCGCCGCTGAACAAGCATTGCGGACTCGAAATACAGCACCGTGGGTGTTTGTGCGGGGCCGCAAATGCGCGATTGTCCGCAAAAATTCAAAGGAATGCCGCTTTTTTTGCAACGGATAAGTTTGCGGGTCTGCATCGCCGTAAACTTGCACTTGTGAGGCTTTCAACTCAATTCGCTGTCCTTTTGCTGGAGATGCTACCAGCACTCCCGACACTTCTAAAGATGCACCTGTATTCAGTTGTTTGAGTACATTTTCAAAGTCTGGCAAATCTGAATTTATGACTACTTGCAAGTTAGCCATCGCCGAACCATCGTTGACTTCGACAAAGGCAAATTCTTTCAATTCGCGTTTGGTACGAACCCAACCTTGAACAGTTACAGTTTCGTCTGGTTCACCGGCGCGCAAAATTGCTGCTATTCGTTGAGTTGTCATATCCACTCCTGTTTATTTAATATTTTGCACCATATCTCTGTTTTTTCTCTGACTCAGCGTTTTCTGTGGAACAGGCGTCCCGCCTGTGAATTTCTGTGGTTCATTAAAAAAATCATAAATCTCAACATAGTTCAACCTGCATAGGATTTCAAAATCCAACCGATCAAAATGCCGAGTCCCCCAAACCGAACTGCTTGCCAAAAAGGTTGTTTTATGCTTCCCCAAGAAAACAGGCTGCTTTCTAAATTCAACTCGATAGTTTCCAATTCTTGCTCAATTTCCCGCAATTCTTTTTTGAGTTCCGGCAATGGATTTTGGCGTTTGGACTGGCGGATTTCTTCGCGGCGATGGCCTAGTTCGACTTGGCGCTGTCGATCAACCTGAATTTGAGTGTACCGTTCTTTGACTGCTGCGAGCGATCGCTCAACTGCTGCGAGCGCTTGAACAAACTCACTTTCTTGCTCTTCCTGATTTAACTCTGACGGCTGTTGAGGCATTTCGATCTGCAAACCTGACAATAATAATAAAAAAAACCGATTTCCAATTAAGTTGTTATTATATGCAGTATATTTTTTAAATTCAGAAACGGCAGCCAAATCCGTATAATTGCCAATTATGCTTGAAACTACACAAACAACCCAAACTGTCAACCTCAACGAGCTGAGCACCGTAGAACTAGCCCAAGCACTCGCCGCGCGCCTCGCCATCTCCGAAAAAGATTGGCACCGCCTCAAAGCCAATCGTTCCGCGCGGGCCTGTGAGCAAGCTGCGGCCGCTTTGGTCTTTTTGCTCAAAAAACAGCCCGAAGAAGCTCTCCCTCGCTTAAACCAAGCAGCAGGATGGCTGGATCGATCGATATCTGCTCCTCCCTGTCCCACCCACGGCAAATAATTAGATTGCTTCGTTCTTCGTAATGCTTGGCGGTTTGGAGTTGTGGCTTGAGTAGTCGCTCAAAACTTAGACAATCGCGCCGCTCGATCGAGCAGCGCGATTGTGAGTTCAAAAGATTTATACTTTTTTAACTCAAAACTCACATTTTGCATTATGATCAGCTATCAATAGCCAGAACGTTCAAATTCTCACTGCAAGCTTGAGCCCGATAACGAAAAAATTTCCAGGTCTACCTGAGGTGAAAACTGCTGCCAAATAGCGGTGCTAGCGCAAGCGAGGCAGTCGGTAGGGACTGGCCAGTTCTTTGCACAGCCGTAACTCTGTACCTTCAGAATTCCACTCTACCTGATCGAATATTTGGTAAAGAATAAACAACCCCCTACCACATTCCTGTTCCACATGGGGTAGTCCAGAGTTATCTGCAACATCCTCTGCTAGGAGACTGTCGCAATCATCGGTATAAAGGTTACAACTGCAAGGGGCATTAAAGCCAGAACCTTCATCCGATATCACCCACCAATATTGGTTTTGGACGATCGAAAAACGGACTCCTACAGTTTTACCGGGGTCTAATTTGTTTCCATGCTTAGCAGCATTTACCAAAGCTTCTTGAAGCCCCAACCGCAATTCTGCTTGCCAGTAATCTGGCACCTCTGCTAGGAGCAGATCCAAAATAGGACAAAGGTATAGAGTAGAAGCGAAGCTAATTGTAATCCAATTGCGTCCGACGGGACGAGGTGAAATAGCAATCACTCAGAAAACTCCCTAACTTTCAGGTGGATAAAGTTCACACCCTGCATAGTTGGCTCCCTAGTATTCAAAATGCTAATTAATTGAGCGGCGCAGCTCTACTTCTATCTTAGAGTATCAAAGCAATTAAGAACAGCAAACAACGTCACAAAATATTCTGCGATTCTGAGAAACTTCTGCAGAGAACCATCAGTAATTTTACTTATAACTTCTCCCAGTAGCGAAATTTTTGAAGTCGGCTTTTGCCAACTAGCAACGCTTAGGCTCGCTGCATCCCCGAAGCCGTCAACACCTGTTGAACAAACGATCCCCACCTGGAAAAGCTCGGAAATAACTAGAAAAAAGTCGATCCCTTGACCCTCACCAATCAGGTTCGACCCTCGCAGCCCCTGGGCAAGCGCCATCACCCAGAACTTGCTCAGGCCGCCAAACAGCAAAATCATCATACCTAGGTAGGTTGCAGCCAAAACCCGATTTATTTTCCTAAATGCGATCGGGCAAAATATCTCCCATTGCTACGCCCCTCACAAAATCAATATTCGTTACAAAACTTATTAATCCTGAGTGCGGGAGATCGCGAGATCTCAACTCGCCCAAATTGACCAATCCTTTGCTGGCGAAACTCCGGCGCGTTGTTCAAACTATATAAATCTGAGCGTCGCGATACAATAGTTAAAGTAAATAATTATTTCTTTACATTATGCAAGCAACCCCAGCCATCACCTCCGCCCCCATAGCCGGCACTTACTGGCAGTGGCGGGGGCATTCAGTGTACTACGTTCGATCCTCTTCGAGGGCTCCGCTAACGAGCGATCGGCATCCAGAACGCCCTCCCCTGCTGTTAATTCACGGTTTTGGAGCCTCCACAAACCACTGGCGCAAAAATATCAGCGGCCTGAGCAAAGATTTTGAAGTGTGGGCGATCGACCTGATCGGATTCGGACGATCGGCAAAACCCGAATTGCAGTACAGTGGCGACCTCTGGCGCGACCAACTCCACGACTTTATCACCAACATCATCGGCCGGCCCGCCGTACTAGCCGGCAACTCCCTCGGAGGCTACGCCGCCTTGTGTGTAGCAGCCCAGCGCCCCGAATCAGCAGCCGGACTCATATTAATCAACAGCGCCGGCCCCTTCAGCGAACCGCAGCCCGCACCCGAAGCCCCGCCCTTGCAAAAAGCCATATCTGCAGTAGCTAAAACCTTATTTCAGCAAGATTGGGCAAGTTTTCTGCTGTTCCAGTACGTGCGCCAGCGATCGACAATTCGGAAAACTCTAGAAAAAGTTTATCTCGACCAAAGCGCCGTCACAGACCAATTAGTAGAAGAAATTTACCTTCCCTCCTGCGATCCCGGTGCGCCCAAAGTATTCGCCTCCGTATTCCGAACACCCCAAGGCGAAAAAATTGACGTATTACTTAGTCAATTAAACTGCCGGTTGCTAATGCTGTGGGGAGAAGGTGATCCGTGGATGAATTCCACAGAAAGAAGCGCTAAATTTCGCAAACACTATCCGCAGTTAACAGAACACTTTATCAAAGCTGGTCACTGTCCCCACGACGAAGTACCAGAACAGATAAACGAACTGATTCGCGCATGGATAATTGACCAATAGTCGATCGGCACATAGATCATTTTCCCCCAGCCATCTCCTCCCTCGGACAGGGGGAAAATTATCCGATTTGCAGTAAAAATTTATGTATTGTGCCAACACAAACGCGGTTAATTTCTCTCACATATTCTGAGGAGACCGAAACAATGACCCGCAAAAAGACTCGCCGCAATTTTATATTGAGCAGTATAGCTGTTGCCAGCGGCATTGCAGGTGCTAAGGCGATCGAACAACAGGATCGGGAAATCGCAGCCGCACCCAATAACAAGGCGGCCCCCACAGTAAAAATGCCAGAACGACTGTTAGGCAACACCGGCGTGAAAGTGCCGATTTTCGGTTTGGGGGGGGCCGGACAAACACCGCTGTCGCAGCCGGGAAGAGAAGCAGAAGCGGCGGTGCAAATTGAACGCGCGATCGAACTAGGCATTCGCTATTTTGACACGGCGGCCGAGTACGGGCCCAGCGAAGAAAACTTAGGCAAAGTTTTGCCACCATATCGATCGCGCCTATTCCTAGCCACAAAAACCTCCGCCAGAGACAGAGACGGCGCGTGGAGAGACTTAGAGCAATCGCTCAAAAGATTGAAAACCGATCGACTAGACTTGTGGCAACTCCACCACGTCTCATTCCAAACAGAATTAGACCAAATTTTCAGTGCCAAAGGAGCAATAAAGGCGATCGAAGAAGCCAAACAGCAAAAAATAATTCGTTTTGCCGGCATCACCGGACACCACGAACCAGCCATCATTGCTGCAGGCTTGCAGCGCTATCCTTTTGACACAACATTAATCTCCCTCAACGCCGCCGAAAAACATCACCCGCGCTCCTTTGTTACCAGCGCTTTACCAGTCGCCAAAGCCAAAAACATCGGCGTCATAGCCATGAAAATACCAGCTTACGGCAAATTATTTCAGAACGGTGTTTTAGATGGAATGCACCAAGCAATGGGTTACACGCTTTCACTGCCCGGCGTGCACTGCTGCGTCATCGCCGCCGACTCAGTAAAGCAATTAGAAGAAAACTTTAAAGTTGCCCAAGCATTCAAACCCCTCAACAAAACAGAAATGGCAGCACTTGAAAAACGCACCGCCGCCGCTTGGCAAGAAAATACATTTTTCCGACAGTGGACTTAAAATACCAACTCCAAAATCCCTTTTTTCCTCTGTGTTCGTTGTGGTGTGTTTATTGTGGTGCGGGCGTCTCGCCTGTAAATCATCTTATGTGCGATCGAATGCAATCAAATTGTTTTGTAGTCAGGACTTGAGCCCTCATAAAACTACTAGGACTCAAGGCCTGACTACAAACCTACAACGTTTAGGTTAGCGAACTTTCTTTTATCTGCGGTGAAAATATAGCAACCGCCCAGCCGATTAGGAGATTTTAAATTGGTGAAACCATTGCGATTTTTGCTTCTTCCTTCTTCCTTCTTCCTTCTGCTATACCTCAAATCAAAAAACAAGGCGACCTGGTTGGATCGCCTTGTTTTTTTATCATAAAAAATGCAATTTGTCAACAGCCAAAAGCTACTTTTTTTTCCGTTTAGCCTTATCTAACCGCCTGCGATCGCGCCACTCAACAGAAGTCAAATAAGCGACCCCGCCAGTCACCGTCACCAGTAGTGCAAAGGCCACTAAAACGAGAAAATTAGCAATCGAAAATTCCACAACCCCTCTTCCTCTGATTTTACATTTTCTACTTTCGATTTTAGATTAAAAATGTTAACAATTAACAGTTAAATGTTGACGGCTAACTGTTAACTGTTAACACTCCCTTCAAATTGCTGGCAACTCTTCCAAAATGGTAAACCTCACATGATTAATTGCCAGACTCCCCACGGAAACATCCTCCTTGTTTAAAGGAAGACCCCCGCTCGTGAGACCTTGAAATCGGATTCCTTTGCCAATTTCTACGTGATACCAAGCCAAACCCATAAAAAATCGCAAAGGATAAGGGCCCCTGTCTTGAATATCATCAGGATTAGATTCCATCGGCACCCAGCCAAAACCTGGAATGTAAAATTCCAGCCAAACGTGATTGAAGTCAGGCTCCAGCGACACACCTTTTCTGTCAGCAAAAGCCGGACACTTGTAGCGGCCTATCGTGCGGCAAGCAATCCCGTTTAACCTAGCCAAAGCTAACAACAGTCCCACGTATTCCCCGCAGGAACCGATACCACGGCGTAGCACAATATCGGGAGTGTCAATGTGAGGTCTAATTCCGTAAGAAAGTTGATCGTAAACAAAATTACGAATGCTCAGTAACTGCCTGAGAATGTTAGTTTCCGAGCCAATAGCCGCCGCAGCCGCCGATCGCACAATCTCCGTATCCATCGCCAAATTGTCATTGTCCACCAAATACTTAGCTGCAAACTCCGGCGACAGCTTCGGACTCTTTTCGACATCCCGAGGCGACAACTGATACTTAATCGATCGAACTTCTAACAAAGCCTTCCAGCCAAAAATTCGGCGTTCCCCAGGGTGCAGCCGATCGAACTTAAACACCGCCACCCGTTCTCCTTCCTGAATTTCCTCAGTAAAAGGCATTCCAATCGGCGTAATTTTTCTGACCTTTTGCCGGTGAGTTTGCGAAGGCAAAGCAATCCGCCACTCCAAATTTTCGATTTCTACCTCATCGAGGGGAGAGAGTTCCTCCACATAAGACATTTCCATCAAAAAACCGTTTGACAGAGCGTAGCGGTCAGCTTCATTGTAGTGAAAAGACAAAGGCTGAATAAAAGTGCGATCGCGCTTCGTCAACTGAAAAGGATCTTCCGAATTCGGGTCATCCCGGATGTAAAGTTCATCCCCGGCGTAAGCCACGTACAGAACCTCCTCCCCGGTTTCAGAATCCTTGTGAAAAGCCAAACCTGAAGGCGACTCAAAGGGAGTCAAAACGCTAAATTTAATCTCCCCTGTTCCCCGTTCCAAACAGTAAACAGTTTGCTCAGTCTTGTCGCAAACCCAAATTTCCTCGTCCCGGACTGTGATATTTTCTACCCCAATACCGGGAGCGTAAAACCGAGTAATTTCTCGACCAGTTTTCAGGTCAAAAACCAGAATATAGCCCAATCTCTGGCAAGTCACATAAAGCGTAGATTTCCAAACAGCAATCCCGTCAGCAGGATAAGAAAGTGAAACAAAATGTTCCGGTTTGAGTTCAGCGAGCGCTCCGTCCCGAATTGCGCCCCGACAGCAACAAATATCCTCATCCCGCGCAAACCAGAGAGTATCTTCCGAAATAGCCAGCCCGGTTGCGCCCGCAAACTTAGCCGTTTGATAAGGATTCAAAACAGTAGTGTTGTCAGTTTCTCGATCGATCTCCAATAGCAGCCCTTCGGCGCGATCGACAGCGAACAACCTATTTCCTAAAAAAGCAATGCCGTGCAGTGCCAAGACTCCGATGGGTCTTACCATCCGCAGCCCCGAAGGCTGTTTGTCAGAGAGAACAGGTGAATCGAGATTCATGCTAAATTTCTTGCCGGTATTGTACAGAAAACCTGATTTGTAACTTGTAGCCGATCGCTGGAGGTTAACCAGCAAAATTGCCGAGTTTCCTGATATTCAGGATTGACGCATCAACCTGGTGTTTTTACGAAAAGACGCGTTGTATCCTCTGGCTAGAGTTAAAAGAACCCGAATATTAGTCTTTGTCAAAGTGGGGTTTAACAAGCTCAACCCAACCTGGTGCCGTGAATGGAAGTAAGTATAACTACTAAGCTACCACTGACAAAGGCGACACAGAATTCTATGTTGAGCACAGCGACCAAAATAATCGTATCTGCCTAAAGATATAAATTAAGTACAACAGATTACTATATCCGTCAAAACCTTGGATAGAATAAAACCGTGCGATAAAGTTCCTAGGTTCATCAAAAGGCAGGTTCGTCATGGCTTTGAAGTCTGCTCTAAATATCGGTGCTTTTTCATTAATTCTGTCTTTAGAGGCAGTTGCCGCCGGTAGTTTCTTAATACCAGCAGAGGCTCTCAACAGCCCCGCAAACATTGTCAAGCGCCCCTCACCACGGCAGCTCCCCCTCAACTGGCAAACAGTTCAACCCCCTGCAACCAGCGGAAGCAGACCGAACATTCAGCCAACGGGTTCCACGTGGAATACCTTTCAACCGCCGGAGGACGGAGTACCCGGAAGGCGTGAAGGGGGAGGAACCCGCGGCTTAGAATGCCCCACGGCAACAACTGCCTTAACTGCTTTGATTCCCCAATCAACTATGGGGCAAACCATATCAGCAAAGCCAACATTTTTCTACTACCTTCCTATAGCCCTCGACAAAACAGTTCAGTTTGAGTTAGCAGACCAAAGAGACAAAACACTGTACAAAAAAAGTTTTCGCATGGTAACTACCCGTGCAGGTGTAGTTAGCGTCAGCCTCGGCTCCGACGACAACTCGCCAACCCTGGAAGTTGGCAAAAACTATCAATGGTACTTTACTATCAAATGCAACCCCAAAAATACAAGAGATGATGTTCTCGTTTCCGGGTGGATCAACCGCACCGCACTCGCCCCAACCGTGCAAACAGAGTTGGATCGATCGCCCGATCTCACCAAGCTCAGTATCTTCGCCCAACAAAGTCTCTGGTACGAGTACCTGGCAACTCTAGCTCAATTGCGTATCGAGTCTCCCAGCGATGCCAGTTTAGCGATCAAGTGGTCAGCAGTGCTCAACTCAGTCGAACTCGGCAAAATAGCCCAAGAACCCTTAGTCACAAGTGAATTAACACCTATCACCAGAAAATAATTAAACACCTGTTTCATAAAAGAATGCAACGGTAGGTAAGCCCCAAACGGTGATAGCCATCAGTCAGTCGATTTTAGATTTTAGATTTTAGATTTTAGATTTACTTGTTGCATTGAATCTGAAAACAGGAACAGGAGTCTAAAATTTTAGGATCTATGCTGATGAGCGTTCGGGGGACGGTATCCGTTTTTGGGCGAGTCATTGCCAAATCAGAAATCTCAAATGGTATGACTGGTGCAGCAAGTACGACAAACTCGGTTTCGAGCGCGGTATTTGGCAGCGCCACAGATGATTTTTGGCTGTTGCGGGTTGTTTGGTAGATCGTGCTCAATAAATTAAAATTTGTGTAGCGATCAGCAAGCAGTTCCGACTTCTGGCATCTTGAAAGGCGGACTGTGGAGATTTTGATGGTCAAATTTCGCCTAATACTAAATGATAAACTGGCATAGTCAAGCAGCCGACAAACTTATTTTAGAGAAATTATTAATTATGCGCCCGAATGCAAATATTGCACTATTTCGGTTGGGGATTTCACTTCTAACTTCGCTCCCGATGGTTTGCTTTTACACCAATAAAGCTATATCCCAAACCAACGATATTTCTCAGTTGCCCGTCGCCGCTGACAACTCAGCAGATACGGGCAATCAAGTATTAGCACTGCAAAAACTGGAAATCAAGCAGGATGAAACAGCGACCAACTTAAATCAGCTTCGCGATTCCATCGAGACCAACCCTGAACCAGAAACACAATCGAACCCCGCCGAGAACAGCCAAGATGCCTGTTCCACAATCGATGAAGCTGCTTGTGGTGCGGGCATCTTGCCCGAACAAACAAATCTGGTTGACAACGATCCCCAATGTCAGAACCAGCTAAATTGCAATCATGTTTTAGCTCAGAACCCGCAGACGCCACCGGGGAACCTCCCGCCCGACTTAAACCGCGAGCGAGTACCAGATCCGCTGTTACCGTCGCCGCCGACTCAGCCAGATCCAAATCGCGATCGATTTCTGCAACCGGCTCCGCAGCCTTCCCCAGAGCCTCCCCAAGTACCGCCCACAGTAGGGCCACAGTCTCCGTCGCCAGTTCCCCCAACGCTGCCCAATACGCCAATTGAGGTGCGGAAAATTCAAGTAGTTGGCAGCACAATTTTAAGCCAAGACGAAATTAATGCCTTAGTCAACCCCTTAGAAGGCCGTTCTACCACCCTAGAACAGCTCAAACAAATCGCCGACAAAATTACCGAAATTTACCTCAATCGTGGCTACATCACTTCGAGAGCAGTCTTGCCACCCCAAACAATCACCGCAGGGGTAGTCCAAATTCAAGTTATCGAAGGCAAGCTAGCCCGAATTGAGGTAGAAGGAACTAAAAGATTGCATCCGAGTTACATCCGCAGCCGGATTCGACTCGGTGCCGGAATGCCTTTAAGCACAGCTTCATTAGAAGACCAACTCCGGCTGCTGCGAGTCGATCCTTTATTTGACAATGTAGAAGCCAGTCTGCGGGCTGGGGATAATGAAGCCGAGAGCATTCTGATCGTCCGAGTCTCGGAAGCTAATCCATTTCAGCCTACTTTCAGCATTGACAATTACTCGCCTCCGAGTGTAGGTTCAGAAAGATTGGGAGTTAGTTTGCGGCACCGCAATATAACAGGAAATGGCGACGAACTTGCGGCGGCTTATTATCGATCGCTCGGCGATTCAGACGTGTTTGATTTTAGCTATCGCGTGCCGCTAAATGCGATGAACGGCACTTTGCAATTGAGGGCGGCCCCGAATCGCAACAGTATCGTACAAGCACCTTTTGACAGTTTTGACATTTCTGGAAAATCCCATTTATTTGAAGTTAGTTACCGCCAGCCACTACGGAGAACGCCGATCGAAGAATTTGCCTTGTCAGCCGGTTTTACGTATCAAACAGGCAGAACTTTTCTCGCTGGCGACCCCTATGCTTTTGGCATCGGCCCGGACTCCAATGGTGTCACCACTACGAGTGCAATTAAGCTGGGACAGGACTACATTAGGCGCGACCCCCAGGGTGCTTGGGCCTTGCGATCGCAATTTACGATCGGCACTAGCTTGTTTGATGCTACTCAAAACGAAGGTTCTGATCCCGATGGACAATTTTTTAGTTGGCTGGGTCAAGTGCAGCGAGTACAGCGATTGAATGACAAACATTTATTAATTTTGCAGGCAGACTTACAGTTGTCAGCTAATAGTTTGTTGCCTTCCCAGCAATTTGTAATTGGCGGCGGGCAATCTTTGCGCGGCTACCGCCAAAATGTCCGTTCTGGCGATAACGGCTTCAGAGTTTCCATCGAAGATCGGATTACTTTGCAGCGCGATGCTTCGGGAAATCCCAAACTACAATTAGCTCCATTTTTGGATGCAGGTACTGTATGGAACGTTGCGAATAATCCTAATAAATTAACCAATCAGACATTTTTAGCCGGTCTGGGTTTAGGGGTAATCTGGGAACCGATACAGCGGGTGAACCTGCGGGTAGATTACGCTTTCCCTTTGGTGAGAATTAGCGATAAAGGCGACAATCTGCAAGATAAGGGAATTTACTTCAATATAATTTATACGCCTTAAGGAGAGAGGGAGAGTGAAGAGTGGGGAGTGGGAGAAAGTGGAAGATGAAGAAAATATTTCCCTCTTCCATCTTCCTTCCACATCCGAGATTAATCGCCGACTTCTCCGACAACCTCTGCAGCAGCCTGAGTTTCGAGCCAGAGTTTGAGCAGCAAGAGCTCCGCCCGATCGCCCAACACAGTCGCAAACACGCCGTCAGCCCCCTCGGACGCCTCAGAAATCCACGTACCGCGCAGAGTCACTTCTACAAAGTCAGTATCAGCAACACAAAGCTCGATCGCATCGTTGTCGTTTCGGCGGGCCTCAGATTCCAACAGAGACAGCGCCGGCAAATTCGCGGGCAGCAAAAATGCCGCAGTGCTCGGTTCGACGCTGATGCTTTGACCAACTCGCATAGCCAGCACAACTCGCAGCGCCACTAACTGTTCGGGAGATTGAGCCAAACGCTCGAGGTTAAAGCCCGTTTCAGTGTAAGTCAACTTCAGCATATTGACAGCCCTAAATTTGGAATTGAAAGTTTAAAATTGAAAATCGGGAACTGGGCATGGGGAATAGGGCACGGGGAATAGGGCATCGGGCATCGGGCATTGGGAATTGGCCATCGGGCATTGGATAGGTCGGAATGAAAAGTTTGCTATTGGAGCCTAAAATCCTTTTCAATTACAGGACTTAATTAGCTATTAACTATTAGCTATTACCAATTACCAATTACCTGTTTGGCCCATGCCCTATTCCCCTATTTGATATTCGTGCCAAAACAGTTCGGCAAAAGCAACAGTGGGGTGTATAGGAGCCTTTGGCTTAGTTCGCAGAGACATTCCAGCTTCTATAGGAGTTCGATCGCCCTTACGAGAGTTGCACCGTTCGCAAGCAGTCACTACGTTGTCCCAAGTATGCGGGCCGCCCTTGGATCGAGGCATCACGTGATCCAGCGTCAAATGCCGATTGCTACCACAGTATTGGCAAGAATGAGCGTCGCGGCGCAGAACTTCCCGGCGATTGACCGGGGGCACTTTCCACAGGCGTTCCCTGTTACCAAAAGTCAAGCGGATTTGTTCGGGTACGTGGATGCTGGTGCTGGGCGATCGTACCAGCCAGCCGTTGCCGATGCTAAAATCCAGAGGTTCAGCCTTGCCTGTTACCAACAGTACGATCGCCCGTTTGATGTTGACACGGCTCATTGGTAGGTAATTCTGAGAAAACACCACCACAGATTGCCTCAATACATCAGTTACTACGGTCACGGCTTGCTCCTCCTCGTCAATTTTGGATTTTAGATTTTAGATTTTAGATTGTCGATTTTGAATTTTGGTTGCTTCGTCAGCATTGGCTACATCTGGTTTTTTGCCAGTTCTCCAAGCCGATCGAATTTATCAAATATCCAATCAAATGCCCCCGCTTCTCTTACTTAGAAGCGGGGGCCAGAAAAACTGCTAAAGGCAAATTTTCATCTTGTCTTGGTACAGTTGTTTAGCTGTACCTCCCGCTTCGCGTCTCTCGATATGGCTGTGCCACTTGCAGACCGTGCCGGTCTACCTCGTTGTAATTAATTTCTGCAATTTGTCCTAATCCACTATAACCGGGTTTATTTAGGCCCTGGCCCACCCACGAGGTCGCTGCGACAGTCGCAAAACCCGTCCTAAAGACGTGCCGTGACGACTCGGAGCGACCCGTGGGGCGATCGCACTTCAGTTGATAGGTGGAGTAGGTGGGGAGAAATTTCAAAGTCGGCAGAAGGTGGTTAAGAGGCTTTCAATCTAGCTGTAAACATACTACACTGATATTACACATATGTCCACCCGTCACGGAGAAAAAATTATGCATACCCTACCTAGAACCTCAACCACTGAAATGGAAGTCACCAGCATTCGACTCGAAAGAGAACTCAAAGAGAGACTCAAAGAGCTCGCAGGCAATCAAGGCTATCAAGCTTTGATTCGAGATTTGCTCTGGAATTACGTGCAGCAGAAGTCTGGAGAGTATCGGCAGATGTTTTCTCGATCGGATATTCGAGCCAGCATTAATGCCACAGCACAGCAGGAGGAACGCTGCGCGCTTACAGGAGAGTTGATTCGACCGGGCGGGCCGATGTTATTAGGCCTGACGATGCACGGCGAAATGGTGCCGCTGAGTATAGGGAGTATGGCTGGATAAACCAGTTTATCGAAAATTTGTGAGAGCGATCGGCCTGGGGTGAAGGCCCCAGGCGCTGAATATCAGACTATTTTAGATTTTAGATTTTAGATTTTAGATTTCAATACTTCGGATAGTTTTTGATTACCAACCGTAGAATAAGGGTTTACCGGCTCCAAGGCAATCGAGATACCAACGGAAAATCCAGGGTTTCAGACTACGAACTAAAAACAGTCCGGACTATTGGTATAAAATTCCGCAGTCTTTAAGCAATATCTATTTAACGAACCGCGAAGACGCAAAGAACGCGAAGGAAGATGGAGAAGAAGACAGGTAATGCCAGCGGTTCGGGAGTCTGGTAACGCAGATGCAGAGGCTCCACAACGCGCTGGCTAGTGCTAAAATTTCCATCGGGCGTGCCGAACAGACGATCGTACATTTGATGAAAAAAATTAAAGTAATGCTGAAAAACCGCTACTTGACTGCTGCGAGTTCGATCGCCCTTCTTACAATTATTGCCGGATGTGCAGCTACTGAATCACCTCAACTTGCATCTCCCTCTCCTATAGCTGAATCTTCCCCGCCGCCAGTTAAACCAAGTCAGCCTCAGCCCTTAATAGTCTCTGCTAGCAATCCCGAAACCCCCACAAGTACCAAAATCCAGCAATATCTCAACGGGTTGGCCGCCCAAGGTTTTGCTAAAGAAAACCAAGGTGTCTGGATGCAATCGGGCAATACTTTGCTAGCCAATCATCAAGGTACCGTTCCTCTGTCAGCCGCTTCTATTACCAAAGTAGCAACATCTCTGGTAGCGCTGCAACAATTCGGGCCGGAACATCAATTTATAACCTTAATTGGTACAACGGGAAAAATAGAAAACGGCGTATTAAAAGGCGATTTAATTGTTCAGGGAACCGCCGATCCGTTGTTTGTTTGGGAAGAGGCGATCGCCCTCGGTAACGCCTTAAATCAAAAAGGGATCAAGCGAGTCAGTGGCAATTTGATAATGGTCGATAAGTTTTACATGAACTTTGAACTTGATCCCCTCAAATCTGGAGAATTGCTCAAACAAGGATTAAACAGTGAAATCTGGCCCAGCGAAGCCGCCGCCCAGTATCAAACACTGCCTCCCAATACGCCGAAACCCCAAATAGCCATTCAGGGTACTGTACAAGTTTTACCAGCATCCCCCAACGACGTGCAGCCTTTGGTCAAACATTATTCTTTGCCTCTTGCTGAACTGATCAAAAAAATGAATCAGTACAGCAACAATCTCATGGCAGATATGCTAGCTGATACTGTCGGCGGCGCCAAAACAGTAGCGCAAAAAGCAGCAGCAGCAACCGGAGTTCCGCCCGCAGAAATTCAACTCGTCAACGGTTCGGGATTGAGCGAAGAAAATCTCATTTCTCCCAGGGCTGCTTGTGCGTTGTTTATAGCTTTAGAACGCTATCTTGAACCTTACAGCATGACAGTGGCTGATGTCTTAACTGTAGTTGGGAAAGATAAAGGAATACTATCAGAACGGCCGCTTCCCAAATTAGCAGTAATCAAATCTGGCACGTTGGATAATGTTAGCGCTTTGGGCGGAGCTCTGCCAACTCAAAAGCAAGAAACAGTGTGGTTTGTGATTATGAATCGCGGGGCCAATGTCGAGACATTTCGCACTCAGCAAGAGGTTCTGCTGAAAAGCTTTCTGAATGAGTGGGGCAGTGTTCAAGTTTCGCCGCCGGAATTAACGCCAAATCCTGCTAGAAGTAGTAAGGTATCTCGCAGCGAAATTGTTCAATAAGCTGTTGTGCATTTAAATTGTATATTCCGGGCGAGTTCGCGTGCCCACCCCACAATAAAGTTTGTAGGGTGCGTCAGCACAGAAATTTTGAATTTGCAACTAAAATAATGCAAGCTGATGCACCCTAGGAGTACAAACCAATTTAATGAGGTGTTTTCGCCCTAGCGACTACAATGCCGATCGCACTTTCGACTCTCCTAATATATCTCTGCAAGTCGTAAGCAAGTGTCACCTCCCCAGCAGGCGAAGCGTGAATTAAACCGAGGTTCCCGTCAGCATTCCGATAAACTAAACCTGTGTGCGTGACGTCCAATCCTTTAACATCCGTGGCTACTGCTACAATATCCCCGGGTTTTAACTGAGAATAAACACTTTTTATCCGATTTGTCGGGATGTAATTAACAGTAGTTTTGGCTAATTCTGCTTC
>NZ_JAUBQR010000029.1:0-41340 GCF_036701385.1 Microcoleus sp. Pol12B4
TCGCATATCGGGTAGAATTGCTGGCACTACCAGCCTGTAATTGATATTTAAATTAGTTTATCATCTCTATTTTATCACAACAGAGTTTTTTTTAGTAGGTTAAAATTGTAAATTTTGTTTAATTTTATCCGCAACTCATAGGTTTGGCTTAATTTGGCTTTTTACCCAATTCCGAAATGCTTTTACTAATTCCAAATAATCTATTGTTTCTGCTTGTTCCAAAAATCTGACAATCTCTAATATCGGTAAGCTGGGAAATGCTAAACTGATATCGCCCTCAACGTATTCTCCATTTTCTAATCTGTTGATTCTGAGTCGCGATCCATTATAAATCCAAACTTCCGGCACTCCCAGAGCCGCATAAACCTGCAAGGTATTTTCTGAACGACTGGTAATATCAATTTCTACCACTAAATCCGGCGGCGGATCTTGATTCATGTCGATTCTTTTTTTGCCTTTAACGGCACTAATATTCTGGATGTAAAAACATTTATCTGGTTCTACACCGCTAAGTTCAGGACGTTTGAATGTGGTAGAACCAAGAGGTTCAATTCTCACCTCTAATTCTTCAGCTAAGGTTTCAACAAATCGACCCAATACTTCTTTGAAGCGTTCGTGTTCTGGAGAAGGTACCATAATTTCAAGATTGCCACGATTATATGTCAGCCGCAGTCGCCGCTGACTGAGTTCAGCCAGCAAAGTTTCGTAAGTTTGCCAACTGATACCCGATAGCTGGACAATTTGTTCCGGGGGGGAGAGAGTTTGAGCAGTCATCTGATTTTATATTTTAGATTTTAGATTTTAGATTTATCCCGCGAATAAATTAGGGGTCAGAAACCAAATTGTTTTGGATGATAGCGATTAAAAGGGCGGGTTTTTGAGATTGTCAATTATTGGCAGATATTTTTCGTGAACCCGCCCCTACCGTATTAGGGGTAATCCACCGGACATGATATAACACCAGTAAAAAAAGAATCCAAGTATAGGCCCGTGCTCCAAACCCATACATCCTCAGTCATTCCCAATTATAAAATCTAAAATGGTATAATCTACCAAGGACTGCCAATAATTGTGAATCCGGCCCAAAACTTCGGGTGAGAGAAATCTGCATTGGCTACTTGTGTGGCTTGATTAATGTCGATCGCGCCTTGAGTTCCCCGCAATTGACCGTCTTTTACTACAATTTGTTTGTGGATCATTGCCAGTTGAGCTTTTCTGAGCGCTTCCGCTTTAATGTTTTCTGATCGCAAATTGCCATAAAACTCGGTCATCAACGCCAAAGTGCCGATATCATTAACTTTCCACAAACTCGCCAAAGCTGATTTTACACCGCTGCGGACGGCCAGTCCAGCAAATCCCATTTCTGCTGTATTGTCCCCGATCGCAGTTTCGCACCCACTCAGCACTAATAACTCGACTGGTGGGCGATGGTACCACTTCGCCGATCTAAATTCATCCAGCGCCAAAGAGCGATCCCACAAATCAATCTCAGCTTCCTTGCGTCCGTTTTCGCCTTGAGGAAAACTGGCGTGAGTAGCTAAGTGAACGATTCCAAATGCCTGCTGTTCTCGCTGTTTTCTCAGGTTTTGCAGGGTAAATTCTTGATTGAGAAAAGAGCGGCCTTGCCACAAGGGAAATGCTGCTTGATTTTCCGTTTCTGTTCTCCTCCCCGCGATCGCAGATAATTCGATCGGCACCGCAGCCAAACGCTCTTTCTTGGTGTGTGGAAACTCTGAAGCACCCATTGCTAAAACTTGGGCATTCCGCAAACTTTGATAATTGGTGTTAGTCAAGCTGATGCTGGGAATTGAACCTAGACTGTATTTTTCTATTAAAAATTGGTTTCCGTCGTGCAAAGCTGCTATGGGCAATTGGCGCAAACCGGCATCAAATGCAAAAATGAGAGTGTCGATATTTAATGATTCTAAATTTTGAGAAATCGGTGCAACTAACCATTTGTAAAGTTCCTGGGCGCTTGGCAAATATCTTGTATCTTGTGAATCCAAAGGATTCCCTAAATAGTCCTGCAAAGATTTCACATTTTCCTTTAATTTTATTATTGTTGCGATGGCGACTTTTTTGATAATCGGAGGGCCATCGGGAACTACTAAAATTAGCCACAAGTCTCCTATACCGGCCACAACGTAAACAATTACAGCTTGCTTCCCGGTTTCCTCCTTAATTGTTTTAAGAGTTTCTCTCAGATATTGAACGTTGATTTTTTTATCCGTGAAATTTTCCCCATAATAATTTTCGTAGTCTTGTTCAAATAGCTGGTCAATTAGAGCAATAGCATCGTTAGCATTGCCTTGTTCTAAAGTTTGTTCGACGAGCGAGCGGCTAATTTGTGAGGGAAAGAAATTTGGGATATCTGCGGGTAAGGGATTTTCTGCGATCGGAGGGGGAATTGGCGCTGGTGCGGGAATTGGCGCTGGTGCAGGGGCAGGAGTTGGAGTTGGGGCTGGTGTTGGTGCGGGCGCTGGAGTTGGTGCTGGTGTTGGTGCTGGTACTGGATTAACGGGAGGTGATTCTATTTGCGGCAGAGAGATTTGGGGAATATTTGCCAACCAATTAGTAGGGTTTTCAGGAGGTTGTTCTGGAGGAGGCGTCTCGGCGGGAGCGGGATTTAAGACTATGTATCCCTCGGGTTGTTCGGTGGAAGAAGCGCCAAGCTGCGGCGGGTTTTCTGGAGGGTTTTCTGAAGCTGGGATAAAGGTAATATTGGGTGTTTCAACGGGCGGTATGTCGATCGATATTTGTCGATTATTGTCTAGTTGAAAGCCAACTCTGGTATTTCCAGTTTCAGGATTTAGCTCGAAAGAAGTTTCAGCACCCAATAAATCGCCAATTAAAAAAGCTAAATTTTGTTGGGGAGTTTGGCTTTGGCTGACAGCGGGCGCGGGTACGATCGCACTTGTAGGCACGGGTACGATCGAGCTTGCAGGTGCTGGCTGAGTCTGAGTTACAGGCTGGGTTACAGAGGCAATAGGGGCTGCGGGCGCGGGATTTGGTGCGTTTGAAGGTTGGGGGGCGATCGCAGGTTGAGCGCCGAGGGAGGAGGTGATTTGGGAAACAGAGGGAAGGGTAGGTCTCGAAGCTATGCGGGCAGCAGCGTTTGGGGTTGTGGGTGTTGAGGGCTGCGTGGGGCGCGCGCGCGGTGGCAGTACGAATGAATCGGGGATTGGTGGCAGTCGGATGTTGAGGGGAAAACCAGGTATCGGATCGGGTGTTGCCGAAGGTGCGATCGAAGTTTGGGGAATTGGGGCAGGTGGGATAAATATTTGGGGAATTGGGAAAGGTGCGATCGAGCTTTCGGGAATTGGGGCAGGTGCGATCGAAGTTTGGGGAATTGGGGCAGGTGCGACGGGTAAACGCGGTGGGAGTGGCGGGGAGGGTGTGCCTGCGGGCGCTGGAGTCGGTGTTGGAGAAGGCGCTGGAGTAGCTGCGGCTGTCGGTGCAGGCGATGCAGTATCTGCGGCCGTGGGTGCTGGCGTTGGAGTAGCTGCTGCTGTGGGTGCTGGCGTTGGAGTAGCTGCTGGTGTCGGTGCGGGTGTTGGAGTAGCTGCTGCTGTGGGTGCGGGTGTTGGAGTAGCTGCTGCTGTGGGTGCAACTATTGGCGGCGGTACGGAAATAATTTGAATGCGATCGACATCCTGTCTGTGGGTATAGAGATATTCGCGATCGGGCAAAATTGTTTGAATAGGATTAGAATTTCCCCTAGTAATTGCACCCGCCGTTCCATTTGTGGCAGAATCACCGACAATAAACGGCGTTAATCCTGCGCCTCCGTGGCGGATAATTATAGTACCGCCGCTGCTATCTCCAGGACTTCCAGCCGTAGAAATGCTAGCATTGATGCCGTTTCTGTCTGTGAAGGAATTGAGCGAGCGAAAAAACCTTCCCATCAGAATCTCCACATTTCCGCCGATACCGCTGCCCTGACTCTGAGCATCAATTTGATTCACAGTAATATTACCAGAAGTGCTGCGGTTATAAGCCGTGACATTCCCTGCATTCCCCTGCGCCGAAGAGTCAATTTTACCAACAGTAATACTTCCGGTAGCGTCGAGCAAGATACTGCCGCCATTACCAGCCGACGAGGTATTGATATCGCCCGCAGTAATATTAGTTCCAGCGCTCAAAGCGATATTGCCGCCATTGTTAGGAGAAGTCGCATCGAGATTTTTCGTTGTGATTTCTCCGTTCTCACTAAACAAAGAAATTCCGGCGGGTGAGGTAATTTTTTGAGCGGTAATATTATTCGTAGTAATAATGTTGATTGCACCGGAATTTTTGGTGATATCATCTTCAATATTGATGCTGTTGAGGGCAGTCGCTTTGCCAACATCCTTACCAAAATCCACACTTCCCGCCTGGGGTTCAACAGTAAGACTGTAAGGCCCGTCAACAGTAGACTTAAAAGTAATATCGCCAGTCTCTAAAATTTTGACCGAAAGGTCGTTACCTAATGTTACCGGAGCGTTAAAAGTAATGTTATTGCGGTTGGTTGCGATATTTCCCTTAGCAGTAATACTGTCCTTAGCCTGGACATCAATATTGCCACCAGTCACAGTAATACTGGGAGCGAAAGTGCGGGAATTAATATCAGATGTCGAAACAGTTCCGCCAGCATTTATGGTGATATCTCCGCCTTTACCCTTGGCCGCAGCGGTAATAATTGGGCCGGCAGTTGTGTCGATATTACCGCCGCTTTGAATGCGAAGATTCCCGCTATTGGCGTTGAACCCGCTTAACAATACAGCCGAGTTCCCAATTCCGGCTGTAGTGATATTGTTGGTGGCTTCTAGGGAAATATTGCCGCCGTTGTTGCCGCCCATTGCATTGATGATTCCGGCGGTAGTATCTATAGAACCGCCGCTCTTAAAGGTGATTGAGCCCCCGTCTTGAATGCCACTCGCTTCGATGTCACTGGTAGTAATGTTGCCCGTAGCATTTAAATTAACAGTGCCACCTTTTTTAGTTGTGAAATCGGGCGAAGAACTATTAAAACTTGTACTTAACAGACTTGTAGTGATATTGCCATTTTTATTCGTAAATTCAAGATTTCCACCCTGTAATCTTCCTCCTACTACCACCTCACCTATATTAATATCACCCTTGGTAGTAGATAAAGTAACGTTGCTGCCATTGCCATTCTCAGAAACACCTGTAATTGTAATTCCTACAGTCGATGTTTTGATGCCGCTGTCCGCTTGAAGCGTGACATTTCCAGCAGCGCGATCGCCCCTGACATCGATCGCTCCGACATCTATAGTACCGCCGCTCGTAAGTGCGATCGGGCCACCATCTAAACTCGCCAGTGCATTGAGATTGCCAGTCGTAATATTGCTGCCAGCATTTAAAGTAATTGAGCCACCATTCTCCGGGCGCAAAATATCCGCTCCAGACTGAAGACTGCTGCTTGAAATTAAGTCACCTGTAGTGATGCTGCCGTTAGTGGTAGTAAAGTTAATTATCCCCCCCTGTCCGCCCCGCAATGTGCCGTGGTTAGACACCTTACCTGTTTTAATATCACCATTGGCAGTAGATATTTTGATGTTGCCACCTCTATTACCGCTGTTAGAAGTAGCATCTATTTGGCCAGTATTAATAGTGCCATTTACACTTGTAATATTGATATTTGCACCATCTGCTTTCGATGCACCTATACTATTTGAGCCTATAATATCTAGATTAATGTTACGATTTGCCTGTAACGTTACAGAACCAGGATTGCCGGGGGAATCGTTGTTTCCAGTGCTTATATGTACTCCATTTGTAGGAAAAATAATAGCTCCCTGTTCGCTGATGATGGTAACATTACCACTACTGCCAGTAGGTATTACGCCCGGAACACCTCCTGCAAAACTCTCTATGCAAAAACTAGGGGAAGCACAGTCTAAAGTAATATCGTTTTTTGCTTTGAGAATAATATCACCCGCTCCACTGGGCCCGAAAGAATGTATATCGGCAGTAGTAATGCTGCCACCTGCATTCACAGTAATATCACCGCCACTGCCAAGGGCTTTTGTATTTATAGTAGTAAGTCTGCCTGTAGAAATGTTGCCCCCAGCAGTCAAAGATATATAACCAGCATCACCCCCAAAAGAGTCTGCCACAATCAGGCCCGTTTGAATGTTGCCTGTAGCTTGCATAATTACAGGACCTACGTTATTAGAATTACTTGCATAAGTATCAATTTTTCCTACTACTTGAATGTTACCACCCGATCGCAAAATTACCGATCGCGAACTTCCCAAGATAAATTCATCACCCGTAGTAGCACCAGCCAAAGTTGCATCTGGACTCGTAATTATGATATCTCCATTAAAAGTAATATTTCCAGTACCCGAAGTCGTATCTACCTTGATAGATGCACCCGTATATCCCCCAGAGGTATAGTCATTAGGCTGCATAATTGGATCGTACAAACTGGTAAAATTAGCAGGTTTGCCCGATCGATCGAGAATTGACATATTATTGCCACTGCGAAAGTGAGCATCTGTAGATATCATGCCATCACTCACTAAAGTCAGATTTCCACCGCTCACAAAAGGCGTTTGCGAAAGATGATTCAGCGCCAAAATATCGATACTTTGATTTCCCTGAATGTAGAGATTTCCGCCAGCATTCGCTACAAACGGATTGGCCACACTATCGCGCACCCGCACTGTATTGTCAGCCAGCAAATTCAAATCGCCAGTTGTACGCAACAGACTTTCAACTAATGTCAAATTGCGATTAGCTGACAGCGTTGCAGTTTCCGCAGTTACTTCTTTAGCAGTGACATCTCCATTCTCTACCTGCAAACCAGAACCAGTTAATTCTATTTGCCCTCCAGCGTTGACTGTCACCCCCGTTGCACTTTCCCCGCCACCCGTCAACAACTGCGGCAAAGATGCAACTGGCAACACCCAATTTTGAGGCAAACTGCCCGCTACAGATTGTGGCTGAATCTCCAAACTCAACAGATTTCCCGGTTGACTAATTCTGACTAAACTTTCACCCGGTACAGCCGCAACAGTAATATTTCCTCCCGGTGCAGAAAGTTGTCCCGTACTCAAAACCGTGCCGCCCAAGAAAGTTAAATTTTGCCCTTGTCCCACTGCCAAATTGCCTAAATTGACAATTCCTCCCGGTTGTGTATTTGTAAAAGCAAAAGTATTAGGATTTCCCACTAATTGAGTATAATTATTAGTACCAGCCACACTAAACCAGTTATTGCCAAAACCGATGCCCGTCGCAGTAGTCGCAGTGAAAGCAGCAGGCACGTTCAAACTGGCATTTGTGCCAAAAACAATCCCCGCCGGATTCATTAAAAATAAATTGGAATTGCCGCCAGTTATTTGAATTAATCCGTTAATCAGCGAAGCATCGCCGCCGACAACTCGCCCTAAAATATTGCGGATATTAGGATTTGATATAAAATTGGCAGTTTGCCCTTGAGTTAAACCAAATTCTTGGAAACTGTGAAACAGATTTGCACCGTCGCTGGATTGTTGGCCGCCGTTGATGTTGAATTGGTTGCCGCTGGGAGTAATTTGAGTATTAGTGCCGTCGGTTGCGGGGGTAATTTGGGCTGTGGCTGTTTGGGATGGGGCGAAAAGTCCTAATTCCCACATTGCTAAGGTGGTAAATGAGAGGAAGGTGAGGAAAAAGCGGGTTTTTTTGTGTGTTGATTTCATGGTTTTGTTAGTAGATGATATCTCGTACACTCTGATAATTGCGAAAGTCCGCCAGCGCCCTCTGACAGTCCCAAAGTCCGTCAATCCGCCAGGGATTTCAACCCCTGGCTAATAGCGAAAGTCCTCTGAAGAGGACTGTAGAAAAAGTTTAATGTCAGTCCACTTCAGTGGACTTTTGCTTTGAGGCAGGGAATGAATTCCCTGCCGGAATTAACGTCACATCCCGCGAGTCCGCCAGGGGTTTCAACTCCTGGCTAATAGCGAAAGTCCTCTGAAGAGGACTGTAGAAAAAAGTTTGATATCAGTCCACTTTAGTGGACTTTTGCTTTGAGGCAGGGAATGAATTCCCTGCCGGAATTAACGTCACAATTTGTGCCGGAATTAACGTCACAGCCCGTTACTATTTCCTGTCTTCCCTCCTTTGCAAATCCCGCAATTGTTTATCAATCTTTTCCGCCATTGGCAAATCTCCCAAAGTTGTATATCCATCTTTTGCCATTCGCAAATATTTCATAGCTTCCAGATTATTTCTCATGGCTGAATGAACTTGCCCCAATCCGTATCGAGCGGCTGTCAACTCCTCAATATCGTCAGGTTTCGCCGTATTAATTACCTTAGAATAGTAGACTTCAGCCTGGGGAACCAGTTGTAGCTTTTCTAGATACAAATCGCCCAATGTGCGATAAATGGGCGGTGTTTCCATGCCTATTTCTTGTAAGTTTTCTAAAATTTCTCTTGCTTCGGCAATCAAGTTTGTGTTAAGATAAACGCTAGAAATTGCTAATTTTTTAGCGTTTTCGTTAGGTACTTGTTTGTCGATCGCCCCAACCGCATCCTTAACAGCCTCAACTTGCTTCTCATCCAGCAAGCTAAACTCTGTATCTCCTTGTCCCACGGCACTTTCCGATGAAGCACCTGTATTTGCCTCCACAATCAACTTGTAGCTAGCGCCCGGTTTCAGCGCTGGTTCCCCCGGATAGACAGCCTCAGTACCGCTAACAGTCATTTCCCAGTTCAATTTCGCTCCATTTTCGCGGAGGCTCAACTTATAGCTAGTAGCACCAGCAACCGGATTCCACCGCAAAATTGGCTTGCTGTCGAGCAATTTTGTCCGCCGCGGACTGATAATATAAGGAATTGGCGCGCTATTCCAAGCAATTTTACCGTCGCCGCGATCGGGACATTTAATCAAGTCGGTGCTGCAATCAGATTTCGACTCTTGTTTGGCTAACAAACAGCTATTCAATAGATTTTCACCCGAGGCGATCGACTTAATTCCCCAATCTGCACATTGGATCGTGAGTTGGGCGTTTTGTGCTGTTCGCAATTTGTCTCCCGGATAAATCGGCGTACCGCTGGTAGGGCGGACAATTAGCCCGTTTTGGCGATCGATCGCAACTTCCCCGCTACTATGGATAATCAGTCCGTTGGATATTCTGTTACTCGCTGCTAGTGCGGTAGTTGCCATCGAGCTTAAAGCTATAAAAACTGCAATCCTGATTTTCACTTGATATTTCCTTTTGCTTGTAAACGTTGCTGGGCAATCTGGATACATTCATCTTGTTTCGGCACGCGGTAATCTGAATATTTAAGCGCCTGATTCCAGGCTTCTAAGGCTGCTTGCGGCTTACCTTTGATTTCGAGAACCTGTGCTAAAAGGCATTGAGCTTCAGGGCTATCGCCTCTGAATCCTATTGCTATTCTTAAATCTGCTTCAGCAGCGTCATATTGCTTTTGTTTAAACCGCGCCCAGCCGCGATTTTTAAAACAAGCGGCTTTTACTCCGTCGTATTCAGTATGTTCTAAACAGCGAGCGATAAATTTTAAAGCTTCTTGAGGTTGATTGTTGAGAATCAGCGATCGAGATAATTGAGAATTCGCCTCAGCAGAACCCCGCCGCGCTGCATCCTTCATTAATTTTTGCGCGTGCTCTTTTTCATTCAAGTCCTCATACAAACTAGCTAAGTTATAATGAGGGGTGGCATAATTTAAATTTAGTAAAGTTGCTAATTGGTAGTATTTTTCAGCAATAAATAGTTGACCCTCCTTATGGTTTTTCATACCAATTTGATTCGCAACTTGGGCAAGCATTGGGCCCATTAACATATAACCGATCGCGGTAATACCTAAACTTTTTGCCGCCCGCTGCATCCAATCTATGGGCCGAATTAACGATTGGTTGTTTGGTCGATCGCCCAAAACATCTCCTGCAGGAACCACAGGGCGATCGCACCCCAACTCTAGTAATTTTAATCCCTCAAAAGTTGGATGCTGACACAGCATTGGTATTCCGCTCGCCCCCGGAAATTGATGTTCATAGCGCAGCAAATCATCCTTAGCTTTTCGCACCGCCAAAAACAGAGGTTCTTTGAGTGCCAAATATCTAAACAAAGATTTCACAAATTCCTGAGCAATGAAATCCGGGATTGGCGCCCGCATCACAATTACTGACGGTAAATAAATGCCCTCACTAACCAAATCTGCTGCTATTCCCAGGCTCGAACAGGAATTGAAAATTAGTAACTGCAACCCTTTAAAAATAGCTTTTTTCAGGCCTTCTTTTAAATCCTCTAAACTAACAGTATTATTTTGAAGTTCTTGATTGATATATAGCAGTCCATTGGCAGCATTAATATCGCTATCACTATGTCCGGCATAAAATAAAACTTGCCAGCCTTTTTCATCAAACAACTGGTCGCGAAATTGTTGAGGTGTCGGTTCTTTAAGAAACGTTATTTCGCAGCGCTCGCCCAAATATTTTTTAAGCTCTTTTGTATCTTTTCCAACATCAATTCCCTTGCTGTTGCCTACAATACCTAAAATTCTACCTCGCGAAGGTAGAGGCATCCCCCCTATAGTTGCCTGTTGAGGAACTTTTCCATATTCTGGGGAACTGCCGATGATTTCCGAGTTGCGGTAGTCTTCGCGAAATTGCCACGCATCCCAAGGCAACTGCCAAATCAGAGAGTTATTACACTCTAGAAATATTTCAACGCATTCCGATGGATTGCTGATTTCTGTTCTGAGTTGCGCCTCAATTTTTCTGTAAAAGTCCTCAGCACTCAGCCACTTGTTCATCTCTTGCTTCAAACCTCGATATATAGCATCAGGCTTGTCTTCAGAAATATTTGTTGTACCTGCGGAATTGATTTTGAGCCGAGAACCGCTTCTGTTATATTGGGATGCGCCACAACTAGCGTTCCACCTTTTATGCAACTCCTGAATTTGAGGCGCTGGTGGCAAGCTTGCGAAACGTTGAGCTACAGTTTCTCCTTCTTTTTTTAACTCCGCTGTCACATGAGAAAAACCATTTTTTAAATCCCCATACCCCAAAGCAAAGATGACAGTCCAGCTCATAAATTGTATGCGATTGCAGTTAATCAAAGTATCATACCACAAAAGTTTCCGTTATGCTTAAATCATCTAAAGTTACTCGAATACTAAAGCTCTCGTCTGGCTCTACGTGAAAATCTTTCAGCAAAATGCACAAGTTCTGAACTGTTGCTTCTACCTCGTGTAGATTGTCTCCGGTGTCGGATATTAAGGAAAGTTTAATATTTGTTGGCAGGTAAGGTTCTCCGATCGCCGGATGCAGTTGGACGTGAACTCTCAGAGTGCGATCGTCCTCTTCAGCAATAGCAACCAACAAAGCAACACTCGTCCTTCCCAAACGCATTCCCAAGTCAATCAACTTTGCCCGCGTGACATCAGCTTCGGGAAACCTATTGATACTGCTTTGACTGCCTTGCAAGGCAGATTCGGCTCTCGAATTTCCACCTCCTCGGAAGGCAAAATTGGGGGTTTCGTCAGGAAAAAGTAGATCATCTAAATTTTGTTTACCTTGCTCAAATTGCTGCCAACCTGTTTCGGCAACATTCTTAAACCAATTGCCTAAATTAGATTTCACTGGGTTTTCAATTTCAGTAGGAGAAGTCTCCGGCTGCGGATTAAAGATTGATTCAACTGACTCCCACTCTGATGTAAATACATTCTCCAGCCACTGACGCAGATTGACTTGAGATTCAGATATATGTTCGAGGTGGAGCAAGAAGTCATCCAGGGAATGCAACTCGCTCAATACTAATTCCCCCGTACCGGCAGTTGGGGAAAATCCCAGCAATTTTGCTTCCTTTTCATCCTCCTCAATTTCTACTACCAGATAACCGATGCGTTCCTCCCTTACTTCGGGGGGAACGTGACAAGTAGGCGATAGGTTTTGCGGCGAATTGATGCGATTATTTTCTCCATGTTTCGGCAAAGTTATCAGCGGACGGCATTCAATTTTTCCTAGATTTTTGATATATAAATCAGCCACATTTTCCAATAAGCGAACAACTGGATTCCAGCTATCGCAGTTAGTTAAATCTGTTTCAATATCTAAAAGCGTCAAGTAATCGCGGACGGCCAACACAGCCAAAGTGTTGAGATAAACTTGTTCTTTTTTGTGGGGGTGACGCTGTTCGGAAGCAAATTGCCGTGCTGAACGAATTGTCTTTTGGGTAATTGGCAGTGCCAAGGATTGGTTTTCGATGCTGTTACTCTGTGCCATTGTTAACTCCTTTGATGATTAAAATTCGTAAATTTCGCGAAATCTTTGCAAGTGAGGGCGACATTGAACTCGGTGAAAGGCATACAGGGTAGGATACGAGCAAGAAAGCTCTGCTGCTAATACGGTGAAACTTTTGCCGGCTGATAAACCTTTTAATATAACTTGACAAGTTATATCTGGTCGCCCTCTAACGTGTTTACTCAACACCCGATCTGGATCGGTATCAATCCAGGCTTGAAGTTCTGTAAAAAGCTGAGCTGTTTCGAGAATGTGAGTTCGATCGCGATCGGGTAAGTCTTCGATTTTTTCGATTTGTTTTCCATCTTTGAAGATTTTTTTGCTACTGGATCTCCTGTTATTTTCTCTATCTACTCTCGAAGCCAAATTTTGCAGCCGTCGCTTGAAATAATAATTGAACCAAGTAATGACATTGCCGCGAGCGCGATCGTACTGAGTTCCAGTGCGGGATTCGCACAAATTGCTAGAGAAAAACTCCCACTGTTCTTGCAAAGCATCTTCATAGTAAGGTAGATTTTCCTTCCAGATCAGGCCGGAGTTTTTCATCTTAGTCAGAAGCTGGTGCAACAAACGGCTGCGCTTCAAACCGGGAGGATGCTGGCAAATTTGGGTGACAAGCCGATCGAGATCTTGATATAGAAGTTGTCTGTGGGATAATTTCGATTCTCCCTCACCCTCAACAGCATTGGTTTCGTTCTCGGATAATTTCGATTCTCCCTCACCCTCAACAGCATCGGTTTCGTTCTCGGATGGGCGGTCTTCCCCCTCGGAGGGGATGTACTCATCATTCATAGTTCAGTGCGGCCGCAACTTTGTTCCTACATTTACTTATCAGGGTAAGTTGGAGGAATTTATGCGAAATTCTGAAAGTTTTTTTGAGCGAATGGTTGAAAGTCTTGCTGTGCCGTGGATTGGGTCGTTCAATTAGATGTGAATTTTTGTTAAGACGCATCAAAACCTGCATAAACCGGGTTTTGGCGATTTATGCAGGTTTGTAAGGAAGTATTCTGCGAAAAACCCGGTTTCTGACCACCAGTGCGTAACATCGATCGCCCTTAAATCCCCAAAACAACCGTTGTTCCGTACTTTCACCCAGTGTTTGCCAAACTCGACAAAAAAAACTTGAGAGTTTTGCATAAAACTACTGAGCTCACCTCGATAAGTAAATAGGAACAACAAAAAGGCTTTAGGGGCGATCGCCCTTAAATCCCGAAAACACCCGTTGTTCCGTACTTTCACCAGTGTTTGCAAAACTTTATCAAAAAAAACTTGAGATTTTTGCAGAAAACCACTGAGCTCACCCTGATAGATATACAGAAGGAAAATTACGAAGTTCGATAGCACTTGTTGAGATTTATTCAAAAGTGCGATCGCCCGTAACTTCCCGATCGAAATCCGAACCAACATCCCAACGGATATTGGAAAGGGCTTCTTCCGATGTTGGTTTAATCTATTTCCACGGTTGCATTTATTGAGTTCATTTGAACTGGTAATTGCGACAACAGAGTTGAAGTGCGATCGCGCTTCGCGACACTTCAGTTTGGGTAAATGACGGATATACGACAGCTAGAGAGTGCAGAAGTGTGATCGGGCTTGTCGATAGAGTCGCTTTGTCAATTTTCAGAACACATTGTATCTACTACGCGAGGATAAAAATCATGGCTACTTCTAACAACTCTTTCAACACCGCGATCGAAACTTCTTTGCAACATGTTTACAGCATTTTGAATAATTTTGCCAATGGTGATGATTTTGTTGCCAAAGTTCAAAGTATTTTCGGCACAAATTTTGATGCTGGTAAGTTAGAAGAGATCCGCCAGCAGTGGGTTAACAGCAATTTTGCATCTCTGCCTGCGATCGAAATTCGCACTGGTTCTGAACTCCAAGGGGCTAATGCTGTTTATGCGGGTTCAAATAACACCATTTATGTTTCCGAAAACTTTTTGACCAAAAATACTGATAATCTTCAAGGGATTACCAGTGTTTTATTGGAAGAAATTGGTCATTCTGTGGATTGGAGTATTAACACTTATGATACTCCTGGGGATGAAGGTGCCATTTTTTCCGCAACAGTTTTAGGTCAACATTTAGATGCTTCTACTTTGGATGCAATTAAACAAGAGGATGACTCTAATCTTTTAACTCTCGACAATTCTATTATTGTTGTTGAACAGTCAATAACAACAGGAACTTATTCCGATGGTATCGACTTCGGCCGTTATGCTTTTAAGGCTGAGACAGCAGACTATATAGAAAAGTTTTCTGGAATACAAATTGAGAATTCTTATGACTATGACTCTGAGGATTCTTTGATTCTAAAGACAGGATACCCTGGGTTTGAGAAAACTTTTTTTGATGAAGGTGGCTTGAAGGCTGGAATCAAGCTAGGAGGTGGATCGTTTGGCGCAGGGTTTAAAGCATATGCAGGTATAAATTTAGGTGAAATAGATTTCGATCTTCCATTGCAAGCTCTTTTGAATGCAAGTGATTCTGGGAAAAAACTTCTGTTTGACTTCACCACTATCTTTGATGCAAAGCTTGGCTATACAATTCCTTCTGCTTATGCAGTTTTAGATGCTATCTTTGACTACAATATTGGTTCACTGAGTGCATCTGCAAGTATTGCTGGAGTGGGTACAGAGCAAACCATTTTTGGTGGTATAAGTGGAGATTTTACACACAGAATGGTTAACATCAATACGTTAAATAATCCAGTAATACAAGTGAACCTATTGCCAGGACAAGTTAATTTTCTAGCTCCTTCAATTAGTGTTAATACAATTCCCCTATTGGGTGGTTTGGCAACTTTTAAAGCAAGTCCCCTCCCCAACTTTAACTTTAGCTTGGAAAATTTATCTACAGAAGACCAGTTTTCTATCAAGGCTAGCAATCAAAGACCTCCCAATCCTGAAGATATTCCTCCTGGCGCACCTAATCCCGATCCATCTCTTCCAGATGAGTTGGCTCGCTTAACCCTAAATTTTGATAAACTTCTAGCAAAAATACCACAGTTAGCATTTCTCGCTCAGAGCATAGAAACTGGACCATTTAGTGTTGGATACAGGCTACTACCTATGGAGCTTACTGGTATAGTAAGTGCAATTTATGAACTTGAGGTAGGAATTAGAAATACTGAACCCAAAATAATTGGCGGTGAATTTCTAGATGTTACCACCCCATATTCTGAGCTTGATGAATTACTCGCCAAGGATCTAGACAATGATTCCAAGATGGATGTTAAATTTGAACTGAATCCAGATATTTTCTTCAAGCCAAACTTTGCATTAGATTTAGAAACACAGTTTAATGTAGATATCGGGAGGCTTACCGCAAAAGTAGACTTTAGTAGTACAGTCTTCAGCAATCCCTTGCTAAAAAATGTCAGTGCAAATGTTAACCTTATTGACCTACCTGAAATCGTTATTGATGGGTTGAGCCGTCGCATTGATATTTTCAAGTCAGATTTCAGCATACCTTTCAACGATCTTTATGCAAAGTTTAATGGGGGTGTGGCACCAGAATTTAACAAGATTTCTGTCCAAATACCATTTAATGCCATTTATCCAAATGTAGGAACGGCTGGAGATGACGTTTTAAATTTACCTGAATCTGCTGGTGATGAAAATCTATATGGTGAAGCAGGTAATGATGTCCTTTACGGCAATTCATCCGCCAATAGAATCATGGGTGCCGAAGACAATGATTCTATTTATGGAGGTGTTGGTAATGACAGTCTTCATGGCGAACAAGGAGATGATATCTTGCAAGGCGAACAAGGCAATGATTTCTTGAAAGGAGGAATTGGCACAGATACAATCAGTTACGCTAATTCAGTTAGTGGTGTTATTGTCAACATTGATGAAAGCACCAACTACGAACACGTACAAACAGCAGAAATATTTGACATTGAACCTAATTTTGCAATTGGTTCAGGAAAAGCATCAGATGGCTTTGGTTCAGCAGACAATATTGTTGAAGTTGAAAATATTGTTGGTTCTTCTTACGACGATATTTTAATCGGCAATGCTTTAGATAATGCCATTGAAGCAGGTGCTGGCAACGATCTTATTGTTAGCAGTGCTGGCAACGACCGAATAGAAGCAAATGGAGGAATTGACACTGTAAGTTTCCGTCGCGATCCTAGCGGTGTTTCCGTCAGCCTGAAAAATGGTATTGCTACAGATGGATTTGGCGGGCAAGATAATATTTCTGGTCTAGAAAATGTTGTCGGTTCTAGCTTTGGCGATCGCATTGAAGGTGACGATGGAGTTAATATAATCACCAGTGGTGCTGGCAATGATATTGTTTATGCCTTAGCTGGCGATGATATTGTTTATGCTGGCACAGATAACGACGAAGTACGTGGTGGCGACGGTAAAGACATCCTCTTCGGCGAAGCTGGCATCGACACTCTACAAGGAAATGAAGGTGAAGATATCCTCGACGGCGGGATTGATAGCGACCTTCTCTACGGCAACGCTGGCATCGACATTCTCTACGGCCGTGAAGGCGACGACATCATCGACGGTGGTAGCGAAAATGACCTACTTTACGGCGAACAAGGAAACGATAAACTCTACGGCCAATCCGGTAACGATATTATCCAAGGCAACCAAGGCGAAGACTACGCCGAAGGTGGCAGCGGCCGCGACAGCATCCAAGGCAACGAAGGCAACGACATCCTCTACGGACAAGATGGCAGCGACACCGTAGAAGGCAACGCCGACGACGATTTCATCGACGGTGGCAGTGGCCAAGACTCGCTTCTGGGCAATACCGGAGATGACATAATTTACGGACAAGCCGGCAACGATGTCATCCAAGGCAACGAAAACAATGACTGGCTAGAAGGCGACGACGGCCAAGACATCATTGATGGCGGGGCCGACGACGATGATATTTACGGACAAGCAGGGGAAGACAACCTTTTCGGCAGTCAAGGCCAAGACTACATCGATGGTGGTGACGGCAAAGATACCCTGTTTGGCGGCTTCGATGACGACGTACTTTTAGGCCAAGCCGGCGATGACACTCTCAACGGCAACGCAGGCAACGACGAATTATTTGGCGGTACTGGCAATGACTCGTTAATCGGAGAAATCGGCGATGACTTAATTGATGGAGGAGAAGGAGTCGATCTCGTTAATTACATCAATTCTCCCAGTGGCGTTATCGTTAATATTGACGAAAATAGCGACTACGATAACAACACCAACCAACGTTTCAAAGAATTCGTCACCGCAGTTAATCCCAGCGAATATTACACCGAACTCGAACGGGATTTTGAAGTTGCCGCTGGTACTGGCAAAGACGGTTTTGGCACTACAGATGCTTTGAGAAACTTAGAAGACATCATCGGTACTCGCTTTGAAGACATCCTAATTGGCAACGAAAAAGATAACCGAATTTGGGCATTAGAAGGCAACGATTTATTAATTGGCAATGCCGGCAATGACTCATTTTACGGCGGAGAAGGCATCGACATTCTCAGCTACCGCCGCGACCCGAACGGCGTTACTGTGAATTTACAAACAGGCGATGCTATCGACGGTTGGAAAGGCCAAGACAAAATTGCCGACATTGAAAACGTCGCCGGTTCTCGGCATGACGATAATATTACCGGCGACGATACGGTTAACGTTATCACCGGCGATGCTGGGAACGATCGCATTTACGGACTCGGTGGCCACGACCAACTCTACGGCGAATTCGGCAACGACCTAATCTACGGCGGCGAAGGCGGCGACAGCATCTACGGCAACCAAGACCGAGACACCCTATACGGTGAAGCGGGTCAAGACTACATCCGAGGTGGCGATGCCGACGACTTAATCTACGCCGGTAGCGATGACGACACCGTTGCCGGAGACGCTGGCTACGGCAACGACACAATTTTTGGCGAAACAGGCAAAGACTTACTCTACGGCGGCGCTGGCGACGACTTTGTGTACGGCGGCGAAGACAAAGACACCATCTACGGCGAAGGCGAAAACGACAAACTCTACGGAGAAGGAGACACCGACCTAATCTACGGTGGCATCGGCGACGACGAACTCTCCGGCGGCGACGATGCCGACACCCTCATCGGCGAAGCCGGCAACGACACTCTCGCAGGCGATGCAGGCGACGACACCCTAGACGCCGGAACAGGCAACGACTATCTCTACGGCGGTACCGGCAAAGACACCCTAAATGCTGACCTCGGCAACGACCAACTTTACGGCGGCGACGATGCCGACATCCTCCTCGGCAAAGAAGGCGACGACAACCTCTACGGCGAAGCGGGCGACGACACCCTCGATGCAGCCGAAGGCAACGATTCCCTCTACGGTGGAGACGGCAAAGACATTCTCGATGCCGGAATTGACAACGACTATCTCTGGGGTGGTCAAGACGATGACACTTTATCAGCCCAAGCTGGCGATGACTACTTGTTTGGGGAATCTGGCAACGACATCCTTGATGCAGCAGAAGGTAACGATTCCCTCTACGGCGGCGACGGCAAAGACACCCTGTTCGGCGAAGCTGGCAACGATTTATTAGAAGGTGGTTTCGGCGACGACTCACTTTTAGCAGGCGACGGTAACGATACCCTTCTCGGTCAAGCTGACAGCGACACTCTGTACGGCTTCAGTGGCGATGACATCCTGGAAGGCAACTCAGGAAAAGACCGACTTTTTGGGGAACTCGGCAACGATACTCTCAATGGTGGTACGGAAAACGATACCCTCGAAGGCGGTGACGGTAACGACATTCTGGACGGTGGTGATAATAACGACAGTTTGTTCGGACAAGTCGGTGATGATACGGTTATCGGCAACCGTGGCGATGACATTGTTGACGGCGGTTCCGGCAATGATTTGCTTGAGGGTAATCAAGGGCGCGATCGAATTTACGGTCAATCCGGCCTCGACACCCTGTTCGGTGGCGACGATAGCGACACTCTGTGGGGAGGCGATGACGCTGACAACTTGCTGGGAGAATCCGGCAGCGATACCCTGTTCGGCGGTTTCGGCAACGACCAACTCGACGGCGGGGAAGATAATGACAGCCTCTACGGGGAAGGTGGCGATGATACCCTAGCTGGCGGAACAGAGGATGATTTCGTAGATGGGGGCACCGAAAACGATACTCTCTCCGGCAATGACGGCCGTGACAAATTATACGGCCGCCAAGGCAACGACTTTTTAGAAGGCAATGCCGATAACGACCAACTGTGGGGTGGAGATAACGAGGATACGCTGTTAGGACAAACTGGAGACGACCAACTGTGGGGTGAATCTGGCAATGACAGCCTTGATGGTGGCGAAGGGGCTGATCGACTTTTTGGTCAAATCGGCAAAGATACCCTCTCCGGTAACAATGGCTACGACTACTTAGAAGGTGGCGGAGACGATGATAGCTTGACTGGGGGCGCTGGGGGCGATCGCATTTACGGAAATGACGGCAACGACATCGCCGACGGCAACAGCGGCGACGACTACATCGACGGCGGCGCTAACAACGATACTTTAGCAGGGGGAGAAGGGCGCGATCGCATTTTCGGTCAAGCCGGCAACGACAGCCTCGAAGGCAACGACGAGAACGACTTCATCGATGCCGGAACCGGAAATGACACCCTGTGGGGCAACGACGGCGACGACGAACTCTACGGCCGAGAAGACCTTGATTTCATCGACGGCGGCCGCGGCAGCGACCAAATCTACGGCGGAGATGCAGCCGACACCCTCCTCGGACAAACCGGAGAGGATAACATCGACGGTGGTTCCGGCGCAGACTCGATTCTCGGCGGCGATGGCAACGACAACATTTGGGCAAAAGCCGGCAACGACTTCATCAACGCCAACGCCGGCAACGACAACATTTGGGGCGACGAAGACGACGACCTGATTTTTGGAGAAGCAGGCGAAGACAAAATCGACGGCGGTTCCGGCTACGACAGCATAGACGGCGGCGCGGGCAACGACCAACTGTTCGGCGGTACCGGCAACGACCAATTATTAGGAGGTGCCGGCAACGACAAAATTGACGGCGGTACCGGCAACGACCAATTATTAGGAGGTGCCGGCAACGACTTGATGTTTGGCAGTCAGGGGCAAGACACCATGCTAGGCGAAGTAGGGGAAGACACCCTCTACGGTGGCGATGAAACCGACTTGATGGACGGCGGCGCCAGTAACGACTTGGTTATCGGCGACTCCGGCGACGACACTCTGACTGGTGATTCCGGCGACGACACCCTCGTCGGCAGCAGTGGCAACGACTGGATGGGAGGAGGTAACGGCGACGACTTAATGTTCGGTGAATGCGAGGACGACACCATGTTGGGAGGTGCCGGTAAGGACACCCTTGACGGCGGTTGTGGCAACGACTTGCTAACTGGGGAAGCTGGCAGCGACAACCTCTTGGGTAACGAAGGCGATGACAGTCTCGATGGTGGCAGCAGTAATGACACCCTCGATGGCGGTAATGGCAACGACTTCTTAAATGGTGACAGCGGCAACGACAGCCTTAACGGTAACGATGGCGATGACAGTCTCTACGGCGGCGAAGGTAACAACGTGCTCAAGGGCGGAAATGGTCAAGATTCGCTGATTGGAGGCAGTAGTTCCGACATATTTGTGCTGGCACCAACTTCGGGACTTGATAACATTTTCTACTTCCAGGCCGATCGCGATTACTTCGGACTCACACAAGACCTCACTTTTGACCAATTACAAATAGTTCAAGGTGGCGAAAATTATACTAACGATGCTTTGATTAGCATCGCAGGCACCGGCGAACATTTAGCTTGGGTGAAAGATACTCAATTTAGTGCGATCGACAGTTCTCGGTTTATTTCCATCATCCCCGGAGCCCCGCTGCCTGGAGTTTTCAATACTCCCTCGGATATCGATCTTTTAACCGGCGAACCTGTTGATAGTGACGATGTTCTAAGTGCGATCGACAGCGGTTCTAGCACTAGCCCATCAAGCACGACTACTGAACCAATTAGTCAGCCAAACAGCATGACTACTGCATCAATTAGCCAGTCAAACAGCACGACTACTGAATCAATTAGTCAGCCAAACAGCACGATTACCGCGCCAGCAGCCAACCCACAACCGCTAACAACAGCTACTAATCCAGTCATTTCGACAGCAACTGATGGCACAACTACCACCGATGACATCTTGCTAAATGGCGGTCCAACTCCAACCATGAACAGCTTTAGTGGCATTGATGATGACATCCTAATCTACGACTCTAACAGCTTGTTAACATCTCTAACCAGCGCTCAAAGTCAGCCAATTATTCCTTTGCAAGCGGTGAGTGTTGGTAGTGCGATCGCTCCTACTGCTAATAATTATGCTAAGGACAATAGCCTCTTAATTACTCCGGCTGCAACTCCCAGCAACCCACTATCAGTTAGTGATTCCAGTGGCATTCCTAACTTGAATTAATCGCCGATCGCTGGCAATCCATCGAATACATAAAAACCCGGTTGCTTCAGTAAGCCGGGTTTTTTTATGGGTTGTTTTCAAGCACCAGCAATTCTGCGATTAGACTATACAGTTCCCAGGCCGATAGTAAATACATTTTGCGATCACCCTTGAGTGCGATATCAATCACAAATGTAAAATCTTGTTACAAGTTACTTGACATCAGTCATTAAATCTATTTTGGAATGACTATAATTGGGAAAACGTAATGCTGTCATTCGCTCTAGGTTGCGAAGGGGATCGAACCCTTGCCAGAAAGCCATTGAGGGCGTCAGTCTTGTCTATAAGGAAATCCGAAAATTCCATGCACAAACTAACTAGAATTTTATTCACTACAGCTTTAACCCTAAGTATCTTGTGTTCTCCCACAGCAGCTTTCGCCAAAGCAAAAATTCAGATAGCCATCCTTTTAGATTCTAGTAATAGCATGGATGGATTGATTGACCAGACTCGTACTCAACTTTGGCAAATTGTGAATTTTTTAACTAAAGTAACCAAAGATGGCGAAGTACCAGATTTAGAGGTTGCTCTGTACCATTATGGTAATGACAGCTTACCTTCCTCGGAAGGTTTTGTCAGATTATTAACTGGGTTTACTCCTGAATTAGATTTAGTTTCCGAAAAGCTATTTAGTATCAAAACCAACGGCGGTCAAGAATATGCTGGCTGGGTAATTCGTTCAGCAATGCAACAATTAAACTGGAGTAAAAATCAGGAAGATTTTCGCGTGATTTTTATTGCGGGTAATGAACCATTCGATCAAGGTCCAATAGTTTGGAATCAATCTGTCAATCTCGCGGTTAAAGGAGATACACTCGTTAATACAATCTACTGTGGTTCAGCCGAAAGTCAGGAACGAAGACTTTGGGCATCAGGAGCAGAGTTAGCAAAAGGCAGTAGCTTCAACATTAATCAAAACCAACAAATTGTGGTAATTAAGTCCCCTTACGACGACGAAATTTCTACTTGGAATACTAAACTCAATCAAACCTACATTCCCTACGGTAGAGAAGGAAGAATAGGACAACAACGTCAAGCAGTTGAAGATAGTAATGCTGGCAGCAATAGGGTGTTGCGTAGTGCGTCAAAAGCTTCTGAATACTATGATAATGCTTCTTGGGACTTGCTCGATGCTCTCGAAAACGGAACAGTTAAACTAGAGGCAATATCAGATGATAATTTACCCGAAATTATGCGAGGGATGACGCTAACAGAAAAAAGAGCATATGTAGCTGGAAAGAAAACCGAAAGAGAGGCGATTAAAAAAACGATCCGCGACTTATCTCAAAAGCGTACAGCATATATTGAACAACAGCGGAAATCTAGTACCAATAGTGGTGAAAATACTCTCGATCGCGTAATAATTCAAAGTCTCCGCCAGCAATTAGCCGCTAAAGGATTCAAACTTAATTAAAAGAACGCAGACAAAATTTCATCTGCGTTCATCTGTGTTTATCTGCTAATATCTGCGGTCAAAAAAACGCCCCCTCCAACTACTTCGCCGCAGGTAAAGACAACTGAGGCGAAGCTTTAGGGTAGCTTCCATTCACGGGAATCGCATCCGGTTCTTGCGAAAGCAAAAACTCGCGAATAACCCTAGCAACTGCTCTTTGAGCTAAACCGCCGACTACTTTCTGCCCCATATTCTGCACTTCCGGTTTCACCAACAACTGCGGAAGTAGCTGCAATACTTTCATCGTGTCAAAACCGGGAGTTGATTGCAAAATATCCCAAATCCGCTTGATGTGTTCTAAGTTTTTTTGTTCAGTCGGTGAAACCACAGGTTGATTTGCCTTGACTCCAAACCATTCGCCGACGACTGCTTTAGCGTTAGCAAAAGCGTTGGTGGAAAGTGTGTCGAGACTTTTGACTAATTCCAGGACAATACGATCGCGAATGAAATCTCCTCTTTCGGAAAATAAATATTCTAATGCTTGGTTCAAGATTTTGCTCACATCGTAATCCTCGCTCTCGCGGGCATTTTTGAGCAAGTTTTCTAAGCGGTTCCAGCGGAATTCGCCTTGTTTGAACAGCAAATCTTGCAGGGATGCTCTCAATTCCGGTGCGGGGTCGCTCAACAGCCGTTTTGCTACGTAAGGATAAGCTTTGCTCAACACTTTGAATTCGGGGTCAACGTTGATGGCAATCCCTTCTAAGGTGACGAGCGATCGAATAATCAAAGCATAGTAAGCTGGAACCCGGAAAGGATATTCGTACATCACCGCCGAAAGCTCGTCAGTAATGCTTTTGAAATTCAGTTCGGCAACGCTAGCACCCAAAGCATTGTTAAAGACGCCCGCCAAAGCCGGAATAATTGGCGTCAAATCCGTATCTGGTGTTAAAAACTCCAACTTGACATAATCTTTTGCCAAACCTTCAAAGTCGCGGTTCACCAAATGCACCACAGCTTCCAACAAGCCGTATCGCTGATAAGGTTTAACTTCGCTCATCATCCCGAAATCGAGATAAGCTAATTGACCATCAGGAGTTGCCAAAAGATTGCCGGGATGCGGGTCGGCATGAAAGAAACCGTGTTCTAGAAGTTGTCGGAGAGAACACTGCACTCCCACTTCAATTAAGTAAGGAGCATCTATTCCTTGAGCTTTAACTGCTTCTAAATTCGTAAGTTTGATGCCGGTGATCCACTCCATTGTTAAGACGCGGCGGCGGGTATATTCCCAGTAGATGCTGGGAACATAAATGTCTTTGATGTGACCGTATAGTTGGGCAAACCGTTCGGCATTTTGACCTTCGTGGGTGTAGTCCATTTCTTCGTAAATGCGCTCGCCCAACTCGTCCATAATGCTTGCGAGGTCACTGCGAATTATTTTGAAGTTGTTTTGTGCCCAAACTGCAACGCGCCGCAGGATGTAGATATCTAAGCCGATGTTTTCGGCTAAACCCGGTCGCTGCACTTTGATTGCGACTGTTTCCCCGGTTTTGAGTTTGCCTTTGTAGACTTGTCCGAGAGATGCTGCTGCGATGGGATCGGGGCTGATTTCTGCGTAGATGTCTTTGGGGTGGGCGCCCAATTCTTCTTGGATGAATTGATATGCTACTTCGTTCGGAAATGCTGGCAATTGGTCTTGCAGCGTTGTTAGTTCTTCTAAATATACTGGCGGTACTAAGTCGGGCCGTGTTGAGAGTGCTTGTCCGATTTTGATAAAAGCTGGGCCGAGTTGGGCCAGAATTTCTCGCAGTCGGACGGCGCGACGCTTTTGGTTGGTGGCGGTACGACCTGTTTTGCCGTCGAACCACACACTGAAGGCAAAGCTAAAAAATGTCCAAACAACACTCGACAGCCTTCCCCAGACTTGTAGAGGTCGATTTCGGTACAGGGCTGCGATCGCCACGGGATCGTACCTAACAGCATCTCCTGCCAACTCGAAAGCTATGTCTCTGGCTGATTTGAGCCGATCGTCTGTTACGACATCCGTCTCTAGTGATACTGGTACTGCTTGCAGGGGAATTGTATTTGCATCTTGGAGATTGCCGAGTACAGCCTGAGTCCCTGAATTTACATAAGTTTGCGGGGAGGCTGGCGATACTGTCTTGACATTCATAAATCAGACCTAGTGTGAAGCATTGTAAATATATTGTAACAATTTAAGGAAGAAGACCCTTCTTCCTTCTTATATACTTACTCGCCGCTGGATCTTTTGAGTCGATCGCGAATGCCTGATAGTTGCGATTGACTGCTGACGGGCGATCGAGGTTGGGGCATTTCGGTATCGGGCCAGTTAGGTAAGTCGTTACAAGGACAAAACTCCGGGGGCATTCCGGTTTGGTTGAACACTACGGGCATAGCGCAGCGCGCGCAGGGACTGATTTCCCAAGCTGGCGTCAGCAGTTGGGCAATTGTTTCGTTGGTGCCTTCGAGGTAACAGTCTCCGCTGTCGCGGGAGATGATTTTTTGCCAGCACTCTTCAAATTCCTGGCTGTAGCGATCGCCCGCATTTACCGATTTGGGCAGCAGCGCTTCGGAACCGTTGCGAATTAATACTTTTTTGCCTAACTGAAACCAGTAAGCAATATATTTTCTTACTTCACTATCTGATGCCATAACTTTTAGTCAACCCTTCAACTAATTGATTATTTTAGACTTTTAATTTGAAATTAGCACTCTTTCTTAAGAGACATTTTACCTTTTACATAATTTCAAAACTTGGCTCTTCCTCATGTCAAATTGTTGTGCGATTGGCCCTATGGACTATGTTTTTTGACTAATTTATGTGAGTTTTGAGTTTTCAATCTTAGTTAAAATCATACCTGATTTACAGTTTAAATTGTCGTTCGGGAAACCGATATTTTTTCTCCCTTGTCGATCGCGACTCCGGCTGTTAATTTTTCGCTAGGGGCGGCAGCGGTGTACCCAGAGCTCTTAGATCCAAGGCGTAACCTCCGGTGGCGAGATAAACATTATCGGCGATCGCCCCGATGTGGCGCACGAGAGTGCCGAGGCGATCGCGAAACAGCCGCCCCGCCGGATAAGCAGGCACAACACCCCATCCGGTTTCTTCCCCTACCAAAATTACATCAGCCGCCGCCGACTTCAAACAGGCTAGCAAATCTTGCTGCGTAGTCGCCCAAACAGCAGCTTCTTGTTCCAAAAGATTTGCCGTCCAAGTTCCCAGGGAATCAATCAACAAGCAATCTGAGGGCTTGCTAGCCCGCACAACTGTCGATAATTCGATCGGCACTTCTAGAGTTGTCCAATCAACTGGACGGCGATTTCGGTGTTGTTCGAGGCGACGAAGCCACTCCAAATCGGCTTCATCAACGCGACTGGTAGCCACATAGATTATTTGTTTGCCCGAACCCGCCGCCAGAGTTTCGGCCCATTCACTTTTGCCACTTCGGGCAGGCCCAGTTACTAAGATTAATTGTCTAGATGTGGTGGGTTCTGAGTTAGTCATTAGTTATTAGTCAGCAGTCATTAGTCAGATACAAATGGTTAAACACAATTACCAATTACCAATTACCAATTACCAATTATCATTTAAACTGCCAACTACCAAATGCTTTTTAAGCGATAATAGCATTGATGAGACAATATCAGAGTAAGTCGATCGAGAACCCCCGTATTTCCCAAGCTGTTATTTATGCCAGATCATCCTCAAATATCAGCGATTATTTGCACCCACAATCGTGCCGCCTATTTAGGTGGGGCGATCGACAGCTTGCTGGTACAGGATTTTCCCGACAACTTTGAAGTAGTAGTAGTGGATAACGCTTCTAGCGATTATGCAAGCCCCGAAAGTTCGACTTCGCGCACCCGCGAGGTGGTAGAAGCAAGACAGGGCGATCGGCGTCTCAAGTACCTCTGGGAACCCGAAATCGGTCTGTCAGTAGCCCGGAACACAGGCGCTAAGCAAGCTCGCAGTGAAATATTAGCTTATCTCGACGACGACGCTATTGCTGAGCCGAATTGGCTTAGGGTGCTGCACGCGGCTTATCAAAGCAATCAAAAACTCGCCGTTGCTGGTGGCAAAGTCAATTTGCTCTGGCCTTCTGGAGTCAGCCCGCCCGAATGGCTGTCACCCGGATTGGCCCAGAACTTGGGAGCATATGATTTAGGCGATACTTGCCTGTACGTGACTGCTCCCGGTTTGACTCCCAGGGGGGTAAACTACTCGATCCGGCGCGCTTTTCTCGAACAAATTGGCGGCTTCGATGTCAAACTCGGTAGAGTCGGCACAAAATTGTTGTCAAATGAAGAGTTGCGCGCGACAGAATTAGCATTAGAGCTAGGTTGGCAAGTAGTTTATCTACCGGAGGCCCTGGTGCTTCACCATGTCGCGACAGAAAGGCTCAATAAAGCTTGGTTTCTAGAGCGCGGGTGGTGGCAAGGCATCAGCGAGTGTTATCGCGAACAATTGTCCGATCGAGCCGGTATTGCTCAGCTTGGGCGGGGGGGTGAAAGAATCTTGAGGGGTGTCTGGAAGTCTTTTAAATATATTAGAGATCCAGGGCTGCGCTTTGAAAATTTCGTTTTTGCCTGGGGTCAAATCGGTTATTTGAGCGCAGCCATCCGCCGCCTGATTTTTGCACCGAAATCGACCAGCAGGCATTAGGCTATAGGCAATATCCCTCGCTGCTCAAGTCGTCGGCGCGGCTGTGCCGATCGCACTTCATCTACAAAAACTCGACCGCATTCAGGTTCAAGCACTCGATTATGACATCTAGTTCATCCAAGATTCCGGTTTCAGTTCTCATTCCGGCAAAAGACGAAGAACTTAATCTACCTGCGTGTCTGGCCAGCATTGCCAGGGCGGATGAAGTTTTCATGGTTGATTCCCAAAGCAGCGATCGCACGGTAGAAATTGCCATCAGCACCGGCGCAAAAGTAGTGCAGTTTTACTTCGACAAGCGCTGGCCGAAAAAGAAAAATTGGTCTTTGGACAATCTACCCTTTCGCAACGAATGGGTATTAATTGTCGATTGCGACGAGCGCATTCCCCCGGAACTTTGGGACGAAATCGCGCAGGCGATCGAAGACCCCAATTTTGACGGCTACTACCTAAACCGCAAAGTCTTCTTTTTAGGTCAGTGGCTGCGTTACGGCGGCCGATATCCCGACTGGAATTTGCGTTTGTTCAAGCATCAAAAAGGACGTTACGAAAATCTCGGTACTGAATCCGTCCCCAATACTGGCGACAACGAAGTTCACGAACACGTCATTTTAGCTGGTCAAGTCGGCTACTTAAAAAATGACATGATCCACGAGGATTACCGCGATTTATTTCACTGGATAGAACGGCACAACCGCTATTCAAATTGGGAAGCTCGCGTTTATTACAATATTATTGAAGGGCGCGACGACAGCGGCACTATTGGCGCTCACTTATTTGGAGATGCAGTCCAGCGGAAACGCTTTCTAAAAAAAGTTTGGGTGCGGCTGCCGTTTAAACCCATGCTCAGATTTATTTTATTTTACTTCATTCAGCTCGGCTTTTTAGATGGAAAAGCTGGCTATATTTATGCAAGGCTATTGAGTCAATATGAGTATCAAATTAATGCCAAACTTTACGAGTTGCGTTGTTGTGGCGGTCAGTTGAATGTGGCGGAACCTGAGCCGCCTCTGTCGCCACCAGTAGTTATAACTCAGGAGACAGAAGTGAAATTGCCTTAATATTTTGGAGGCATGGAGGAATTGGAAATTAGGAATTGGTAGTTGGGAATTGGGAAAGTTACCCCCTACCGAGTGGCTTGAGGGATTTTCATTTAATAAGTTCTTCGAGGGATGGAAAAAGTAATCTTTCTGCGCTCACTTTTTCGCAATCACACGGCTGTTGACTGGCGGATATTGCTGATACTTTTCCCAACAGCAATTGGATGCTTTCAATTAGCAATGGTAGGGTTAATAAAATTATTGATGCTGACACCAGCAAGCTAATCAAGCCGTCAGCCCAATTCCAGTGTAGCCACGCTACGGCGATCGCCGCTAAAATTACTCCAACCGATGAAAATATGTCGGCTACGGCGTGCAGAAACGCGCTTTTGAGATTCAAGTCGCCGTGACAGCAGGAATGCAAGCAACAAGCATTAATCGAGTTGATGCTTAAACCCACTATGGCGGTAATTAACATCGGGAGCCCTTCTACTTCGGGAGTTGGGGACTGCAAGCGGGCGATCGACTCTGCGGCTATCCAAAGGGCGATCGCTACTAAACTGATACTATTAATTAAAGCAGCAATGATTTCTCCTCGTTCAGGGATTGACGGTTGTGCGAGCGTACAATCTACGGATTTACTTTTGCGTTTGACTGAGGAGTACCAAGTGGCTGTCAAAGTTATTGCTAAAGCTGCTACATCTGAAAAGACGTGACCCGCATCTGCTAATAGGGACAAACTATGAGAATTAAGTGCGGCGATTAACTCTGCTACAAAAAAGCTGCTAAGCAGTACCAATGCAGTTTGTAAAAGTCGCACTTTGCCAATTCTGGGATTTGTATTATCGCATTGTGCGATATCCTTGGCGTTTTCCGAGTCAAAATTGTCCCTAACTAGAAATGTCATGCAGCAGTCCTTAAGGTTAAACTTGATTTTAAATTAAACATTAAATTAACTATCAATGACCGATTATATACCAAATCCGCACCAAGATCCGGAAAATTTAATCGCAAATTCCCGAAATTCTGAAATAAACGATCGTCCAATTAGCGACAATCAGCTAAATACTTTGACAGGGGAATCTTTGGTTGATTTGCGGCTGTACAACCAATCAAATTTTGATCGGGGAAAGCCTGGTTGGCTAATTTTGGTTTGGTGGTTTGTGCAGGCGATCGCATTTCCTCTCACTCCACACCCTTTTAATCGCATCAGAAGGGGGTTGCTGCGGTTATTTGGAGCGAAAATAGGTCGGGGTGCGATCATTCGCCCCACCGCTCGTTTTACCTATCCTTGGAAAATTGCAATCGGAGACTACAGTTGGATCGGAGATGATGTTGTATTGTACAGTCTCGATCGAATTGCGATCGGTAAACACTGCGTCATTTCTCAAAAAAGCTACCTCTGCACCGGCACTCATGACCCTCAAGACCCAGCCTTTAGCTTAATAACAGCACCTGTAATCATTAATAACGGCGTTTGGATTGCCGCCGACTGCTTCATTGGCCCAGGTGTCGAAATCGGTGCAAATGCGTTAATTGGATCTCGCAGCAGCGTCTTTAAAAATATGCCTGCAGGCTTTATTTGCACAGGAACACCTTGTCGTCCCCGCTATCGGCGAGAAATTAACCAAAGTTCATAAGAGACATTGCAACGGGAAACTAAGCAGCTTTACAAGCTTGCTGCCGAATTGGAATTTCAATGACGAATTCTATTCCCTTTCCTAATCCAGGCTGGCAGTATAATCTGCCCCCATGCTTTTCAACGATAATTTGGTAACTGATAGATAACCCCAACCCAGTTCCTTTACCGATCGGTTTGGTGGTAAAAAAAGGATCAAATATTTTCGGTTGTAAAGTTTCGCAAACTCCTCGACCGTTGTCACTAATATGAATAGCCACCCAATTCTCGTCAATTACTTGTGTAGAAATTTGAATTCGGTTCGGGTGTTGTTTGATTTCTGCAAAGGAACGCTGCTGGTTTGATTCATCTAAAGCATCAATGGCATTGGAAATAATATTCATAAACACTTGATTTAATTGTCCGGCATGGCATTCTACTGGTGGAAGCTGACCGTACTTTTTTATTAGCTCAATCTCAGGATGCTCTGGTTTTGCTTTTAAACGATGATGCAGGATGGTGAGTGTACTATCAATTCCTTCATGAATATTTACAGCTTTCACCTCTGCCTCATCTAGGCGAGAAAAGATTCGCATAGACTTGACAATCTCCTGGATGCGCTGCGTTCCTAGGTTGATTGAGTTAAGAACTTTTATAAAATCTTCCTCTACAAATTCCAGTTCTATTTCATCCATTGCTGCTTGAATCCGAGGGGTGGGATTTACATAATCTTCTTGATAGAGGTGTATAATTTTTAGTAAGTTATGAGCATACTCTTGGGCATAACCCAGATTGCCAGAAATGAAATTTATAGGGTTGTTTATTTCATGAGCAATCCCAGCGGCCATTTGCCCTAAGCCGGACATTTTCTCGCTTTGGATTAACTTAAGTTGCATTTGTTGTAAATCTTCATAGGCTTGGCTAACTTCTAAAACTTTCTGCTCCAATAAGGTATTTTTTTCTTCTAATTTTTCAGCTAAAACATGAATTTTTAAATGCAGCTTGACGCGAGCTAATACTTCCTCCTGTTGGAAAGGTTTGGTAATATAATCTACAGCCCCAAGCTTAAACCCCTCAACTTTATTAGCCGTATCCGAGAGCGCAGTCATAAATATAACGGGAATCTGTTTAGTTTCTGGATTAGCCTGTAATTGACGACAGGTTTCAAATCCGTCAATTTCGGGCATCATGACATCTAGTAAGATTAGATCTGGTAGAGCATATTTAACTCGCTCTAGTGCCATTTTTCCAGATTTCGCAACCCGAACTTCAAATCCTGCTTGGCTTAAGGCATCAGATAATACACCTAAGTTAGCTGAATTGTCATCAACTATAAGAATCGTACTATTTGCTTGAATTTCTGAATTCATAAACCTTACTTGTAGGACTGAATAAACGTTATAATCTCTTCGTCTTGAAAGTCCTTTGCCATCTGATGCAATATTTTAGCAAAGGGAATGTATTTTGGGTCTATTGCTTCAAGTAATACCGCCTGCTTAACTATTTCTAGGAAATTTCCTTTCATAGCCAGCTCGTATAGCATTTCCATTTCTGTAGCAGGCGGGGCAATGAGCTCGTTGGTGTCTGAGCCGATCGCCAGTGGCTCTTCATTAGCTTCATAAACCCATTCCAAATCAAGATACTGTTGCAATTTTTGTAGTAGTTCCGTGGCTTGAACAGGTTTGGGAATAAAAGTGTTGCCTCCTGCTTCTAAACTTCTGTATTGATCGGCTTCAAATACGCTGGCAGAAGAGACAATAATCACGATGTCTTTGAAGTTTTCCGATTCTCGAACCCGCTTAATTAGCTCGAAGCCATCTAGTTCGGGCATTAGTAAGTCAGTAACGATTAAATCTGGCTGCACCTCTAGAATTTTTTCCCAGCCTTCCTGCCCATCGTTCGCTTCAGACACCTCAAAACCGATCGGACTGAGCAAATTGCTAATTACCGAACGGTTAGCCCATTTGTCATCAATAACCACAATCTTAGGTTGGCGGTCTTTGATGCCGATAATCTGCCCGCGATGGTCAATTTGAGAAGTTTTTACCCATTCATCGGCTTGAGATAGATTGACATCAAACCAAAAAATACTGCCAACATTCATCTCACTTTTAACCTGAATGGTACTGCCCATTAGTTCTACAATCCTTTTGCTAATTGCCAGTCCCAATCCGGTGCCTTCCGTCTGCCGCCTGCGATCTCCTACCTGCTCAAAGGGCTGAAAGATAGCTTGGAGTTGATCTTGTGCAATGCCGGTACCTGTATCGCGTATTTCAAAGCGAATTTTTTCTTCTGTGGCAAAACTGACTATAAAAGTAACAGTGCCCTTATCCGTAAATTTAATAGCGTTGCTTAAAAGATTAATTAACACTTGCCGCAAGCGTTTTTCATCCGCACGAATACCAATCGGGAGTTCGGGGCTTGATGGAAAATGAAACTGAATTCCCTTTAGTTCAGCTCGGATACGACACATTTCTGCGACACCTTGCAGGAACGCCGGGAAATGAAAATCCGTGGGCATGAGTTCCACTTTCTGTGCTTCAATCTTCGACAAATCGAGAATATCATTGATTAAGGTCAGTAAATGGGAACCGCACTGATAAATAACATCAATGCGCGATCGCTCTTCTTCATTCAAGACTTTGGAACGCTGAAGAATCTGCGCGTACCCCATGATGCCATTAAGCGGAGTCCGCAACTCGTGGCTCATGTTAGCAAGGAATTCACTTTTGGCCCGACTAGCTGCTTCTGCGGCTTCCCTGGCTTTTGCCTGTACGATTTCTGCTTGTTTGCGATCGTGGATATCGGTGCAAGTGCCAATCCACTCCCGGAGGCTGCCATCTTCATTCAGAATTGGCACCCCTCTAGCTTGAAAATAACGATAGTTTCCATCCGCTCTGCAGAGTCGAAATTCCATCTCATACAGGCTGTTCGTTTGCGCTGCTTCCATCCAGACCTGAGCCGTTTGTTCGCGATCTTCCGGGTGAATTGCATCCAACCAGCCAAAACCAACCACCTCAGCTTCACTTTGTCCGGTGTAAGCTCTCAGAGTCGGTGTATCTGGGCATCTTCCTTCAGCATCCGCTGTCCAGACAATTTGGGACGTAGCAGCGATTAGCGATCGATAGCGTTCTTCGCTTTTTTTGATAGCATTTTCGGCTTGTTTGCGATCGTGGATATCATTGCAAGTACCAACCCACTCGCGGATGTTGCCATTTTCATCTACAATTGGCACTCCCCTACCTTGAAAATAACGATAGTTTCCATCCGTTCCCCGGATTCGATATTCTATGTCAAACAGGCTTTTTGTTTGCACTGCTTCCATCCAAGCCTGACTCGTTCGTTCCCGATCGTCCGGATAAATTGGATCTAACCAGCCGAAACCAAGCACTTCAGCTTCAGTTTGCCCGGTGTAAGCTCTCCAACTCTGTAGATCCGTGCCTTTTCCTTCAGCATCCGTTGCCCAGACGATTTGGGATGTCGCCACCATTAGCGATCGATAGCGTTCTTCGCTTTGTTTGATCGCATCTTCCGCTTGTTTGCGATCGTGAATATCGATGGAAGTGCCAACCCACTCCCGGATGCTGCCATCTTCATTCAGAATTGGCACCGCTCTAGCTTGAAAATAACGATACTTTCCATCCGCTCCGCGGATTCGATATTCTATTTCATACAGGGTTTTCGTTTCCACTGCTTGCATCCACACCTGATTCGTTCGTTCGCGATCGTCCGGGTGAATTGCATCTAACCAGCCAAAACCAACCACTTCGTCTACGGTTTGTCCAGTGTAAGCTCTGAAAGTTGGTAGATCTGGGCATCTTCCTTCTGCATCCGTTATCCAGACCATTTGGGACGTAGCAGCGATTAGCGAACGATAGCGTTCTTCGCTTTGTTTTAGAGCATCTTCGGCTTGTTTGCGATCGTGGATATCGGTACAAGTGCCAATCCACTCTTGGATGCTGCCATCTTCATCCAGAATTGGTACTCCTCTAAGTTGAAAATAACGATAGTTTCCATCCGCTCCCCGGATTCGATATTCTATGTCATACAGGCTTCTCGTGTGCACTGCTTCCATCCACACCTGAGCCGTTCGTTCCCGATCGTCCGGGTGAATTGCATCTAACCAGCCAAAACCATCAGCCATCTCAGCTTCGGTTTGTCCGGTGTAAGCTCTCCAACCCGGTTGATCCACGCATCTTCCTTCAGCATCCGCTGTCCAGACAAGTTGGGACGTAGCAGCGATTAGCGAACGATAGCGTCCTTCGCTTTGTTTGATAGCATCTTCGGCTTGTTTGCGATCGCTAATGTCATTATTAATTTCGAGTTGGGCACAAGGCTTTCCTTCCCCATCGCGCTGCAATGTCCAGCGACTTGCCACTATAATATGCCGACCATCACGGGTGGTGTGGTTCAGTTCTCCTTCCCAACTTCCCTGCTGGAAAAACTCCGCCATTATGGTTTCTAATGGTTGAGAAAAGGCTGTTTCCAAGAATGTGTGAATGTACTGCCCGACTACTTCCGCTTTTGTCCAACCATAGAGCTTTTCTGCACCTTGGTTCCAGTATATGATGCGGTCATCCATATCCCGAATAATGATACTATTGCTCGCTAAGTCGAGTATTTCTAGGGTTTGACGCAGTGTTTGCTCGGCTTGTTTGCGATCGCTAATATCTCGTGTTGTGGCGATGATGCCGAGGATATTGCCCTTAGCATCCCGCCAAGGAGCTTTTGTAGTGAAAAAGGTCGCCGTGGTTTCACCCTGAGAGACATCTTCCTCGTAACTCTCAGTGATTCCTGCTTCCATGAGTTGGCGATCCTTCGCCATTATTGCACGGGCACTGTCAGGCGGCAGTAATTCCAAATCATCTTTGCCGATGATTTCCTCAATTGGCTTGCCTATGAAGTTTGCCAAATTGGAGTTAATGGCAACATGACGCCCTTCCCGATCTTTAACGACAATGAAGTCTGGTGTACTTTCCAAAATAGAGTTTAGCAGTGCATTACGATCGCGCATCTGGGCTTCAGCTTGTTTGCGATCGTTAATGTTTCGCGCTATGGCGATAATACCGAGAATATTGCCTTGACCGTCTCGCCAAGTGGCTTTTGTGGTTAAAAAATAATTGCTGGTCTCACCATTTGAAATTTCTTCTTCGTAGGTTTCAGTAGTGCCTGCTTCCATAATCTCCCGGTCTTTTGCCATTATTGGAACGGCGGCCTCCGGGGGCATCAGTTCCGAATCATCTTTACCCACAATCTCCTCTATGGGTTTACCGTCAAAGAAGAAGTTTGCCACAAAGGAATTAAGGGCAACATATCGGCCTTCCCGGTCTTTAACCACAATGATGTCTGGCGTACTTTCCAAAATAGAGCTCAGCAAGAGGTGGCGATCGCGCAGCACAGCTTGCTGTTCGCGCAGAGCTTCTTCAGCTTGTTTGCGATCGGTAATATCTGTATTAGCTCCAACCCATTCCCGAATTGAACCATCCGCGTTCAGAATTGGTACACCACGACAACTCATGTAGCGATATTCCCCGTCATAGCGACGCATACGAAATTCAATTTCATAGAACGATCGATTAGCAACAGCCGTTGACCAGACAGTGGTCATAGACGAGCGATCGTCTGGATGGATAGCGTTGATCCCACCCCCTCCCTTATAATCATCAAATGTCTGTCCTGTAAATGCACTCCAAGTAGGTTGCTCGCTCGCCATTTCGCCGTCGGCATTGCAGATCCAAATAATTTGAGCGCTAGCTTCCATCAAAGAACGAAATCTTTCTTCACTTTGTTTGAGGACATCTTCTGCGTTTTTGCGATCGCGAATATCCCGCGTAATAGTGGCAATCCCTACCGGTTCATTAGTCTCTGGATTTTTGACCAGAAATAGGGTGTAGTCTACCGCAATGGGTTGACCGGTCACGAAATGTCTGAAGCGGTAATCACTCCGCCACCCCCCCTCTTGCATTAGAGTAGGCATAACACGCTGCTGTACAAAGTCCAAATCTTCTGGCATGAAGAAGTCGGTAAGGTGTTTAGTTCTGGCTTCGTCCAAACTACTGAGTCCAACCAAATCCAGACCAGCCTGATTCAGTAGCATCGGGCGACCATCCATTGAGGCAACGCCAATAAAGTCACGGCTGTTCTCGATCGTTGTAGCGAGCAATTGCCGTTCTTCCTCTGCTTTTTTGCGATCACTAATGTCCCGTGCAATAGTGGAAATAAACTCGACTTCGCCTGTTTCCGTTTTGTGGACGATTAAAACTTGGGAAACTGGAATTTCTTTCCCATCCTGTGACAAAAATACGGTTTCACCAGCCCAGCTACCCTCTCTTAAGGCGGTTGGAAAGACTTCATTTTGGAATTTTGTCGTTGCCGAGGGAGCTAATACAAAATCTACACTAAACGGAGATCGTGCCTCCTCTGGAGGTACCCCGATCATTTTCTGTCCGGCTTTGTTGAGGTACACGTTATGCCCTGTTGCATCCGCAATCCCTACGAAGTCGGAAGTTGCTTCCAAAATTGCCGTCAGTCTTGCCTGCTTTTGTTCGGCCCGCTTGCGATCGGTAATTTCAATTACAATCCCACCAACACCAAAAACCAGGCTATTTTCATCCCGCAAAGGATAGTAAGATCCTTGCCAGTAGCGCACGATTCCTGGTTCTTTCGGCGTTTCACCCACTAATTCATGGTCGAGAATGGGCTTGCCCGTATCCAGAATGCCTTGCAGCATTGGTTCCAGAGTCGAAGCCACTTCTGGCAGCACTTCACGCACTGACCTACCAATATGGTCTGCCACACAAACCCCATTCATCTGGGCGAGAACTTCGTTAATTTGGACGTACCGGAGTTGGCGGTCAAAAATCAGCATTCCGGCGTTGGCACCTGCAAAAAAAGCGTCGAAGTGAGCCTGTCGCAATACCTGTGCTGTTGTGTTCTCTTGCTGTTGCGGTTGGGTTTTCTCTGGTGGGAATTTGCTCATGTTTGCTCGTGCATTTCAGCTATTATTCTAAAACTTCTTTCCAATGGCGCGATCGCAAGGTTTTCCTTGTTTCCTATTTGGGTACTGAATAAAACCTTCAGTAGGGCGACCATTCGGTTTTCAATCGGCGATATATGTATACCTTGCGACAATATTTCGGTTAACTCTTCGGATGTATCGCCAACCAATTCTATTGCTCATCAATTCTATTCCTAATCAATCCTATTGGTAAAACCTTGGTGACAACATAAGCTAGGGAAGCGTTTGTCAATCAGCAATTATGCTCAGGATTTACTCAGGTTTTGGGTGGAAAACTTAGATTTGGGCGATCGAGCAATCATGTCGGGCGCTATATTTATTTCCACCTAACCCCAAACCGCAAATTTTCCACTCCTGAACAAGCAAGTATTTTCAGTAATTTTACTGATTGACAAATGTGATTAAGTTATAGTTTGTCCTCCCGGTCGGTAGAATGCCTAGTATTCTTGGAACGTTATCAATTTTAGCTAGATTCAGTTAAATTTTCACTTAGATATACACAAAACGCACGCAACTAGCAGATTAATAGCAATATGTCTCCCACCAGTTAAAGTCATTGTAATACTTGCATATTTGACTTGTCCACTTAAAGAGTCATTCAATAATCCCTGCTTAAGTTGATAACGGGACTTCAAAAAAAAATTAGTGGAGAGTATGATAAGCTCGAATCGAGTTAATGTTGACTAAAGTTAGTAGAGTGATCACTTTAACAATAGATGAGTCTGCTATTGTATCGCGAAAAAGTGGCGCACTAACCGCAGGCCTGCGAAGACCAGGTATCCGAAAAATTGGCAATAGGGAGAACTGCGTAGTATGAGGAACCACATCTCTATGTAACGACTTCACTTTTTTCACCCCTAAAAACAGGTTAAAAGTTATGATTACGAGTTCAGTATTTTATTTTTAAATTGGGTACTGAGGACTTTATTTTTTACTACTCCCTTAAAAAATGACCACACAAAAAACCTTAGAGTCTGAATTTAAATTGAATACAATACCAGAAGAAGTATTGACACAGCTATCGCAAATATTTACCGCTACCCTATTTAAAATAGGTGAAAATCCTGTATCCTTGCAGTCACTGGTGGAACTGATTGTATTGTTTATGGCTATCCTGGTCATAGCACGCTCTTTTACGAACTTTCTTAAGGAAAACTTGCTTGTCAAACTGGGAATTGACGAGGGGAACCGGGAAGCTATCGCAGTTATTATTGGGTATTTAATAGTAGCTTTGGGGGTGATAGTTGCCATCCAAAGCATCGGCTTCAACCTTGCTTCCTTTGCAGTAGTTGCGGGGGGGCTGGGAGTCGGAATTGGCTTTGGCATCCAAGATTTAACAACTAATTTTGTCAGCGGCTTAACGCTGCTTTTAGACAGACCCGTGAAAGTCGGAGACTTTGTGGAATTAGAAGGATTAATGGGAATCGTCAAAAAAATCTCGATTCGATCGACCATCCTCCAAACTACTGAGGACTCCAGCGTCATAGTTCCCAACAGCAACATGATTAGCAACAAAATTGTTAACTGGAGTTACGAAAACTCCCTACTCTGTCTGCGAGTTCCCGTAGAAGTAGCGGAGAATAGTAACCCGCTGTTAGTGACAGAAACCCTGTTAAATATTGCTTACGCGGAAGCGGGAGTTTTATACGAACCGACTCCGAAAGTATTGTTTGTGGAGTTTGGTGATGATAGTTTTAAATTTGAACTTTTAGTTTGGACGGATAGGCCGATTGAAAGAGAAGTAATTAAAAGTTCTTTGAATTTTGCCATTGAATACAATTTCCGCCAGCATAAAATTGACTTCCCCTTCAATAACAGAGAAATTTATTTGCAAAATCCCGAAGTTCTGTTGTCAATCTTCAACCAAAAAGAAACTGCAATTGACATCAGGAATACTTCCTCTGAAAAAAAGCAAAAAATGCCTATTTTTGGAGACGAAATGAAAAAGCTATCCTCCCTTAGCTGTTTGCTGCGAGAGGTAGAATACTTTGAAAATCTGACGGATCTTGAATTGCGGCAATTGATTGAAGTTGGATACCGCAAACGGCTGCGACCGCAAGAATATTTGTTTCATGAAAACGACCCAGGAGATGCTTTTTACATGATTCTTTCAGGTTCAGTAGAAGTTTTTGTAGAAGCTATTGACAAACACCTGAATAACCTGGGTACGGGTCAGTTTTTTGGGGAACTTTCTTTGATGTTGGGAATCCCCAGAACTGCTTCAGTGAGAGCTTTGGAAGAAACAATTTTGTTTGCTATCAATAAAGAAGGTTTTCAAAAAGTTTTAACTGAACGACCTGATTTATCGGAACAGATTATTAAAGAAATAGTCAAACACAAAGAAGAACTAAGCGAAAGACAGCAATTATTGCGAGAAATGGAATTACTAGATGCAGAAGAAGAAGAGGAAAATCCTGTAGAATGGGTGAGAAAACGGTTAAAAAATCTATTTAGTGTTTGAAATAATTTCTATGACGCGATTTATTCACGATCGCTTTGCCAAAGAATACCTGGAGGAATTGCTTTCGCCGATCGGAACGGTCAATGTCGGCAGAGATGTGACTTCCGAAGTTCGAGAAATCGATGTTTATTTCACTCCCAGCACCGCAATTCCCGAATACTCAGAAACCCTGGGATTGTTGGGAAAATTGGCAAACACAACTGCAATTTTTGAACCGTTTCGCAATCCGGCAAACGTCAGCGAAATTTGTAGCTGTCTGGGCAAGTTATTGGACGTGCGAGGTGAATCGGAGCGAAAATTTAGGAGAGAAAATACTCGCTATGATGACGCTCAGTTACCCAAACTGTGGATTTTGATGGCCACAGCATCGAAATCTTTGGTAGATAGCTTTAATGCGATACCAGACACAGAGAATTGGATGCAGGGAATCTATTTTTTGGGTGAATCTTTGCGAACTGCAATTGTGGCGATTCACCAGTTGCCAGAAACTCCAGAAACTCTGTGGTTGAGGATTTTGGGCAAAGGGGGAGTGCAGCAAAGGGCTATTTCCCAATTAAGCGCTTTAGCTGCCGACGATCCGTTGCGGATTATCGCGCTAGAATTGCTGTATCGGTTACAGTCAAATTTAGTAACCGATGCGCCACAAGAATTAGAGCCAGAAGAGCGGGAGTTAATTATGGCTATTGCACCACTTTTTCAACAACAAATACAAGCAGCACAGCAACAAGCTAGAGAAGAAGGGCTAGAACAGGGACTAGAAGAAGGACTAGAACGGGGACTAAAACAAGGGCTAGAACGAGGCCGACAAGAACAACAGCGCTTAATCTTAGAAAATTTTCTGCGAGTTAGATTTGGAGAATTAAGTCCCAAAATGACTGCTTTTCTATCTCCAACATCAAGGTTGGCTGCGGCGGAATTTACAGTGCTGTTGCTGGCAATCTCGATGCTGACCGTTGATGAAGCTGGGCGGGAAGCAGCGGTTAAATTGTTAGCTGAAAGTGCGTTGCAAATGCGATCGCCTGAATTGGGCGATCTTCTGCCTACAGCCGTTACTAATTTATTGGCATTGCCTGTGGCAGAATTGACCTTGTTTGTAGAACAACTGCCACAGTTATCGGCTGATGAATTGAGGGACAGGTTAGGAAAAACACCTGACTAAAACCTGTGATCGCAGCCATAAAGGGATCTCGCTCTTTATGGCATTTAAATAATTATCCAATAAAATTCCTAAATTCTGTTGATCGCACTTTAGGAATTGGACTGCGGGCCTAAAATCAAGTGCAGCAGACCGTCGATCAGTCGATCGCGCTCCATTGGGATAGGTTGAGTCGAGGGGGGATATTATTCCCCGCCCCTCTCAGTTAGATCTGGGCGTGCGAGTTTCCCCGCACCCAGCTC